>JAGRIN010000276.1 GCA_020443245.1 Pseudomonadales bacterium | reverse complement strand
TGTCGAACATATAGCAGCGCTGAATATCGGTAAATTTCGCCATACCGTCCTCGAGCATCACGCCGTCACGCAGGTTCTGCAACATCTCGTCGGTAACATCACCGAGGATACGTACAACATATTCGCGTTCGATCATGGACGACGGATGCATCAGCCTGCTGGCAAGTTCACCGTCGGTGGTCAGCAAGAGCAGTCCGCTCGTATTGATGTCGAGTCGACCCACCGAAATCCAGCGTTGCTTCTTCAACTTGGGCAACCGGTCGAACACTGTCGTCCGACCTTCCGGGTCCTTGCGCGAACAGACCTCGCCCGTCGGCTTGTTGTAAAGGATGGTGCGATGCCTTTGCTTCTTCTTGCGAGAGACCGGCCTGCCGTCAACCTGGAGGCGGTCCGATTCGGTAACCCGGTCACCCAGTGTTGCCACCTGGCCGTTCACCTTCACCCGACCTTCGGCAATCCACTGTTCGAGTGCACGCCGGCTCCCGAGTCCCAGGTTCGCCAGGACTTTCTGGAGTTTTTCAGAGGGTTGTTTTTCGGGCATGGCCAGCTATTCGGCACCGATCAATTTGGATCGGTACCGGCATCCCCGTCGTCATCAAGGTCGTCGTCGAAATCGTCTTCGGCTTCATCCTCTGCAAACAGGTTACGGATGTTCTCCGAAATCTCGTTGACGTGCTCCGTCACCGCATCCAGCGCCGCATCGTCGGCCGCCTCGGCCTGCGCGGCGACATCCTCGTCATCAAATGTGACTTCGAGCGAGCGTGGGGTGATGAGTTCTTCTTCGGACAGGTCCAGTTCCTCATTGACCTTGTCGAGATCCTTGATTTCAGACAGCGTCGGCAATTCGTCCAGGCTGGAAAGGTTGAAGTAGTCGAGAAAGTGCCGCGTCGTCGCATAGATCGCAGGTCGACCCGGTACGTCACGATGTCCCACAATCCGGATCCACTCGCGTTCCATCAACGTGCGAATGATGTTCGTGCTGACCGCAACGCCGCGAATCTCTTCGATGTCGCCACGCGTAATCGGTTGCTTGTAGGCGATGAGTGCTAACGTTTCGAGCAAGGCGCGCGTGTAGCGCGGCGGTTTTTCTTCCCACAGACGCCCGATCCACTCGCCGTATCGCTCACGAACCTGGAACCGGTACCCGCTCGCCACCTGTTTCAGTTCGAAGCCGCGACCCTCACAATCATTTGCGATCTCATCCAGGACTTCGCGCACCTGCGCACGAGATGGCTGGTCGCCTTCGAACAGGCTGATCATCGCGTCGATCGCGAGCGGCCCGTCAGCAGCGAGGATTGCCCCCTCGATGATCTGCTTGAGTTCGGGTATCTCGACGGGTTGCGCTTCGCCGCCGTCTTCGTCACCCGCATCCTCTGCACCGGGTTCGGCCTCATCGCCTTCGGGCGACGACGCTTCTCCCCGGGACGCGTCGCGCTCGGCAGACGAATCGTCGACCGGCGCATTCACGTCGTCACCCTGGGACTCACCTTCCGGCGCGGGCTCACCTTCCGCCGGTTGCACGGATTCCTGGATTTCAGCCTCGGGCAAAGATTCCTTGCCCTGGTTTTCTTGCTCAGACAATTTCTCGATGAACCTGGTTAAAGTTGTTCTTCATCCGCGTCGTGTTCGATCGCGGTTCCCCTGGCCTTCACGTGAATCGGCGCGAACGGCCCGCTCTGCACAATCTCGAGGAGCGACTCCTTGATCAGTTCCATCATCGCAAGGAACGTCACGATCACGCCGGCCCTGCCCTCGGTCACCTCAAACAGCGATGCGAAAGGCACAAACTGGTCACGCGCGTTGTGCACCCGATCCAGGATCGACGACATCCGCTGCCGGGTCGAAAGCGGCTCCAGCTTCACGTGGTGGCTCGCAAACTGCTCGGCGCGCTTCAGCACCTTCGCCAGCACGATCAGCATCTCCTGCAGGTGAACGTCCGGCAACGGCTTCGGCTTTTCGATCTTCGGTACATCCGCGCTGCCCACCCAGAACTCGCGCTCGTTCCGGGACAGTGCATCGATGTCGATCGCGGCCTGCTTGAATCGCTCGTATTCCTGCAACTTGCGAATCAACTCGGCGCGCGGGTCGTCCTCGTCTTCTTCTCCATCGGCCTGCCGCGGCAACAACATGCGCGACTTGATCTCGGCGAGCACCGCAGCCATCACGAGGTACTCGGCCGCGAGTTCGAACTGAAGTTCCTTCATCAGGTCGATGTATTCCATGTACTGCCGCGTGATCTCGGCGACCCGGATGTCGAGAATATCCAGATTCTGCCGCTTGATGAGATAGAGCAGCAGGTCCAGCGGCCCCTCGAACGCTTCGAGAATCACCTCGAGTGCGTCGGGCGGAATATAAAGGTCGAGCGGCAGTTGCGTCATCGGCCGACCTTCGACGATGGCGAACGGCATCTCCTCCTGGCGCGTACCCGGCGCCGTCGCAGTCGACTCCGGAGACGATCCTTCGACGGTGTCAGACATCAATTTACCTGTAGTCCAGGCCCATGGCGGAACGCACGTCTTCGAGCGTTGCCCGGGCAATGGTACGTGCCTTTTCACATCCCTCTGACACGATCGACTTCACGACATCGGGGTTCTCTTCATACTGCCTGGCCCGTTCGCGCATGGGCTGTTGCTCTGCCAGCACGGCATCAATGAGCGGCCCTTTGCAGTCGAGGCAGCCAATACCGGCACTGGTGCACCCGTTGCGCACCCAGCTCTTCGTATCCTCGTCTGAATAGACCTCGTGCAACTTGAACACGGGGCACTTGTCCGGATCGCCCGGGTCGGAGCGACGAACCCTCGCGGGATCGGTCGTCATCGTCTTGATCTTCTTCTCGACCGAATCGGGGTCTTCCCGAAGCGAAATCTCGTTCCCGTACGACTTGGACATCTTCTGGCCGTCCGTGCCGGGCAAAACGGAGTTTTCTGTCAGCAGTGCCTGCGGCTCCGGGAGGATGATCTTGCCGCCGCCTTCGAGATACCCGAACAGGCGATCACGGTCGCCAAGTGAGATGTTCTGCTGTTCCTGCACCACGGCGCGCGCCTTTTCCAGCGACGCCTGGTTGCCCTGCTCGAGGTATTGCGTGCGAAGCTCCCGGTACAGCTTGGCATTCTTGCGCCCGAGCTTGCGGATCGCTTCTTCTGCCATCGTCTCGAAACCGGGATCGCGGCCATACATGTGGTTGAATCGGCGCGCGACTTCACGCGTCAGTTCCACATGGGGCACCTGGTCCGCACCCACGGGCACGTGACCTGCCTTGTAGATCAGGATATCCGCGCTCTGGAGTAGTGGATAACCCAGGAAGCCGTAGGTGGAGAGGTCACGGTCATTGCTGAGTTTCGCAATCTGGTCCTTGTAACTCGGTACGCGTTCGAGCCACGCCAGCGGCGTAATCATCGACAGGAGCAGGTGCAGCTCGGCATGCTCCGGCACTTTCGACTGGAGAAACAGCGTCGCCGAGCCCGGGTTGACCCCCGAGGCCAACCAGTCGATGACCATGTTCCACACGTTGTCTTCAATAACGTGCGGCTCTTCATAGTGTGTGGTGAGCGCGTGCCAGTCGGCCACAAAGAACATGCAGTCGAACTCGTGCTGGAGTCGAACCCAGTTCTTCAACACTCCGTGGTAATGGCCTAGATGCAATCGGCCTGTCGGGCGCATGCCCGAGAGCACGCGCTTTTGCGCCTCAAGTAAGCTCACAGCGTTTCCTGGTCAAGAATCTTGCGATTCAGTCGGGCAATCCAAAGGTAATATTTCAAGCGTGTTTCGAGAGGCGATCTTGCGGGCCATTATACTTGACCTGCGGCGATGTGTCTGCCCGGAATGCCCCTTTCAAATCAAAGCGTTAGGTTACGAACTGTTCGATGTCACCGCACCCTTGCCGCACGACACGCGGCACGTCGTCCTCGAGGTCGACAACGGTGGTGGACTCGAGTCCGCAGAAGCCGCCATCAATAACGAGATCGACGTGGTGTTCCAGGACTTCCCTGATCTCATCGGGGTCGGTCATCGGGAATTCGTCCCCGGGCAGAATCAGCGTGGAACTCATGAGTGGCTCACCCAACTGGTTCAGCAATGCCTGGGCAATGTTGTTGTCGGGCACGCGCAGGCCGATGGTCTTCCGCTTGGGATTCACGAGGCGGCGTGGTACTTCGCGCGTGGCTTCGAGGATGAACGTAAACGGCCCTGGGGTCGCAGCCTTGATGAGGCGATAAGCGGAGTTGCTCACCTTGGCATAGGTACCGAGATCGGACAGGTCACGGCACACGAGGCTGAAGTGATGATCGTCATCGAGTCGCCTTACCTGGCGCATGCGCTGCAGCGCGGACTTGTCGCCGATGTGGCAGCCGAGCGCGTAGGCTGAGTCGGTGGGATACACGATGACGCCGCCTGCACGGATGATATCCACGGCCTGGTGGATCAGGCGTGCTTGTGGGTTCTCCGGGTGGATACGAAAAAACTGGCTCATAACCTGGCAAGCGATCAAGTTGACCTCTCACTATGAACCATCCTCCCTTCTTTCTTCAACGTCCTTCTAGTTTCTCCTCGTTTCTCCTCTCTTTAACCCCGGTTATCGTCCTGTCCAGTGCTCCTTGGCTGG
>JAGRIN010000275.1 GCA_020443245.1 Pseudomonadales bacterium | reverse complement strand
GAGCGATAAATCCGGGCAGGAAGTCCTTCAGGTCAGCGAACAGTTCGTCCAGTTTCGACGTGCGCATTCCGGGTTCATATTCGTCGAGCAACGCGTCGTAGGGCGATAGTCCCGTCGCATTCGCCATCACGTTGGCCTTCTGGCGCATCAGGCGAATCACTTCGTCGAGTAGCGGCATCATCGCGCTGAAGTTGTTCTCGGCGCGGTATCGCCGCCACGCTTGCTCCGAGCGGCTTGTTGCGAGGCCGATCTTCTCGACAAGCTCGGCCGGAAGTGCCGTTGCGGTCGTCACCACACGCTCGATCTCACGTACGTTGGCTGCCTGCCAGTCGTCCAGTTTCTCCGCACGGGCACGTGCGATCATGCCGTGCATATCACGCGCCACCGTCATCTCGTGAATAATCACAGCAAGCGTAGACATCGCCCTGCCGCGCGCGTCGCCGCCGCCGACCGGCATCATCGACGCCTCGTCCCAACTCGAGATCGCCTGCACATGCTTCAGGTCATAGATACGTGACCAACGATCATGGAGAGCGGCGTATTGACTCATCGACTCATGCCTCAAGCGGGAAAAGGTCAATGCTAAATCATCGGCCAGTTTCTCGCCATGCCATGCCGGCAAGACGCGACGGTCGGCGCTCGGGAAACAGGCGTTCCCGAATAGCGCGTTCAGGTCATGGCGCCGTCGCTGACGGCACCTTCGAGGTGCGTGCGATCATTGAAGCCACGCACGACGATCCGGTCGGGCAACATGACAATGTGGCTGATCGATCCGTTGTCGGCACCGTTGAAGGCAAAGGCTCTCGAACCCGTCGCGTGTGCCAGCACGTGGCCGACGATGCCGCCATGCACGAAAGCCGCGACCAGTTGATCAGGATGACGCGTAGCGATGCGTGACAGGGCTGCCATCACCCGGGCGTTCAGCGCGTCAAACGATTCTGCACCCGGGATCACATCCCAGCGTTCTTCGGTCTGCATCTGCTGGTAAACCGGATCGTTGTTGTAGGCCATCATCCGCAGTTTGCCGCCTTCCCACTCGCCAAGGTGCACCTCGCGCAAATCCGGCTCGACGACCGGCTCCAGGCCGAGATGACCCACGAGCGGCATCGCGGTTTCGAGCGTGCGGCGCAGGTTCGTCACGTAGATCGCGTCGATCGGTGCCGAACGCAGGCGTTCGCCGACGCGAATCGCCTGTTCCCTGCCAATCTCGGAAAGCTCGGGATCGCCGTGGCCATCTACGAGCGGAAACGGTTCTTCGGGCCTGGCCGGACGCGACTCACCATGCCTAACCAACAGGATTTCCGTGGCGCCCGGCGGGCGTGTGAAGCGATGCTGGCGATACTCTTTCATACCGTTTTCCGAACTGGGAGAGACCGCATTATAGAGATACAGGGCGCAATTGGCTCCCGCTCCCGGCCAACTCGGAGTAAGATGCGGTGCACCATCGATCTGCCAAGGAGTTACCCATGCGTACCCGCCGCCTCGCCATCGCTTCCCTGCTGGCGCTCGCCCTGCCGGCGAGCGCGCATGACTTTGTCTGCCGCAATGGGTCAGCGGAACGGATGATCAGCGTCGAACACGAGATCGAAGGCCAGGACCTGCCGTGCGTCGTAAAGTACGACAAGAAAGACACCGGTGACGTGCTCTTCCCCTGGAACGCAGCCAATACGCCGGGATTCTGCGAAGAGAAAGCCGAGTACCTGGCGGATCGACTCGGCAAGTTCGGCTGGACGTGTGAGCGAACGGATGCCGAGCCGCAAAACGAGAGTTACTGACCGGGATACAGGACCGAGCGGGCCACATGCCCCGCTTCCAGGTCAGCAAATGCCTCGTTGATCTCACTGAGCGGACGACGCTTCGAGACCAGTTCATCCAGCATGATCTTGTCTTCCATATACAGGTCGACCAGTCGCGGGATCATGTAGTGGATGCTGGCGGAACCATAGAGTGAACCGATCAGTTTTTTCTCCGCGAGAAAAGCGCGCCCGGGCACCGTCACGTTCTGCGCTGTCACGCCAACGGCAACCGCAGTCCCGCCAGGACGAATCATCGCGAACGCCTGCTCGACGGTCTTGCCGAGCCCGATTGCCTCGAATGCATAGTCGAGCCTGCCTTGCGTCAGTTCCACGACCTTGCGAACGACGTCTTCCTCCGCGCTTGCATTGATGAAATCAGTAGCGCCGAACCTGGCGGCCATCTCGAGTTTGTCCGGCAAGACATCGATCGCAATGATACGATGCGCGCCCGCCAGCCTCGCGCCCTGCACGCAATTGAGGCCCACGCCGCCAAGGCCGATGACGGCAACCAGTGAACCCGGTTCCACCTTTGCCGCATTGGTGACGGCGCCGATACCAGTGGTCACGGCACAACCGATCAGGCAGACGGTCTCGAGCGGCGCGTCCTTCCTGATCTTCACCACACCGCCCTCCGGCATGCAGGTGTACTCCGAGAAGCCGCCGACGCCGATACCCTGGCGGGCCGGCGTTTTCCCTGCCACCCTGAGTCGCGGGTGCGCACCGTCCACCGCACGGTCTGGATAGTCCGGCGTTTCACAAATCTGGGGCATCGCCCTGCGGCAGTAGTAGCACTTACCGCACGTCGGGTGAAACGCCATGATGACGTGATCTCCCGGCACGACGGACGTGACGCCCGGCCCGATTTCCTCGACCACGCCGGCTGCCTCGTGCCCCAGGATAACGGGTGTTGCCGCCTGGCCCGCAGCGCGTACGCCGTTGATCACGTGCAGGTCCGAGTGGCAGACACCACAAGCTGCAATCTTTACGAGCACTTCACCCGCACCCGGCCCATCGAGCGTGACTTCCTCAATCGTGAGCGGACCCGGTCCCGAAAGTACTGCCGATTTCATCTTGATCATCTCTGCCTTCCGTCCTTGTTTCGTGTCCTTACAACGTGCCTTTGCCCAGTTCGAGCTTGCCCTTGACGAGATTGATGCGCAAAAGGTCACTCGCGCCCTCGACAAGCCGGAGCGACCTGACGTTCCTGTAGAGGCGCTCCAGCGGATGGCCGACAACCAGCGCCTGCCCGCCGACAAGTTGCACTGCCGTATCGACGACACGACCGGCAACCTCGGTGCAAAAGACTTTCGTTGCAATCGTTTCGTTGACGATGTTGGCGTCCGTCTCCGCAAGCCTCGCCGTTCGATACAAAGCGCTTCGCGCAGCATAAGTTTCGATCCGCATGTCGGCGAAGCGCAGCCGAACGCCTTCGCGCTCGCCGAGCGGTGTACCGGTACGATGCGGCGCGCGCAGATGATGTTCGACAAAATCGATCGCCCACATGGACATGCCTGTCGCCTGCGCCGATACCATCAGCCGCACGTTGCCGATGTTGCCGAGCGCGCGCGGCATACCTTCCCCGATCTTGCCGATGACGTTGGCGACCGGCACCCGGACGCCGTCGAACTTCATCGAAACGTGCCCGCCCCCTTCCATTGACGAGAACTCGCGATCAATCGTGACACCCGGTGCCTCACGGTCAATCACCACCATCGCGGTACCAGCCTTGGACCCGTCTTCCTGTTCGACGTTGACGAGCACCGAGATGAAGTCCGCGGTAGCGCCTCCGGTGACGTACGACTTCTGGCCGGTCACGGTGAGTGTGTCATTTGACAACACGGCCCAGGTGGGACGCGCTGCCGTGTCGGGCTCGGTGAATCCGAACGCGCCGCGCTTCTCGCCACGCATTACCGGTTCGAGATAGTTTTCCCTGAGCGGCCCGGTTGCCGCATGAAGCATCCCCGGCCCGGGACCGAACACGCAGCCTGCGAGGCGGGTATTGGCAGCCGACAGCGTTTCGCGCAGCATCGTGAGTGCCAGCGTGCCCTCGGGGCGCCCGCCGAATTCGGCCGGTTGCGTCATGAAAAAGAAGCCGTGCGCCTTGGATGCCTCGCGGACGGACTGCTGCACCTCGGTCGGAATCGGCGCAGAAGGATCGACGCCAGCCTCAGCCGGAACGAGAACCTCTTCGATGAACGATTGCATGCGAGTACGCAGTCGATCGATCTCTTGAGGCAGGTTGTCTGGCATCTTCGCTACTCCATTTCGTTTGATTAATCAGAACACCTCGGCTGTAATCCCGCAAGGCCAAGGACCCCGCCATGCGCTCGCCAAGACAGATCCTGTTCGCGTTCTACTGGAACGGCTGCGTCCGGGACATCATCCCGATCTATCCGCTCTACGCTGTGATGTTCATCGATCACGGCGTGTCTCCCCTCGGGCTCTCCGTGCTGCTTGCACTATGGGCGACTGTCGCCTTCGTGTTCGAGATTCCTTCCGGCGCCTGGGCGGATCGGTTCTCGCGAAAGTGGCTGATCGTTATTGGCGCAGTCATCAAGGGCGCAGCATTCATCGCGTGGTGGCTGAGACCTGACTTCTTCGGGTTCGCGCTTGGATTCTTCTTCTGGGGCTTCGGATCAACCCTCCGTTCCGGCGCCTGGGAGGCACTGCTTCACGACACGCTGAAATCGTGGGGCCGTGAGCAGGAATTCGGGCGCCGCTACGGCCAGGCGACCGGACTCGCGACGTTCGGCGTGGTGATCGCGGATCTCGCCGGCGGCCTGTTGATTGTGTTCGGCTATGACCTCGTACTGCTCG
>JAGRIN010000274.1 GCA_020443245.1 Pseudomonadales bacterium | reverse complement strand
GGGTCGGGAGCGACACGCCTGCAATCGGCCCATGCCGCTTCGGTTCATCCGTGCAGGAAATCCGGCCCGATTCACTGGTGCTCGGGGACGGCTACGTCTTCGACTTCGATTTCGTCATCATCGCGACGGGGCACACGCCCCTCGCACCGACCCGGCCGATACCAACCATGCCGGTTCGCGGACAATCGATCGCGATCGAATCGAGTACGGCACTGGGCCCGGTCGTCGGCGGCCCCGCATCCCTGATCCCTGTCGGCGGTGGTCGACTCCTGGTCGGTGGTACCTACGCCAACGAAGATGACGACATGGCGCCACGAGAATCCGATTCGAAGACACTTGCGGCGGCGGCAGCGCGGTTGCTGGGACATGAAGTGGATGTCAGCGCGGCATTCACCGGCATCCGGTGTGCGAGCCGGGATCGGTTTCCCATCGCCGGCCGCGTGCCGGACTGGCTTGCGCTCGATGACGGACACATCGCTTACGATGCGCGCACGCTCGTGATCACGGGGCTGGGATCGCATGGCGCGACGACATCGCCGCTACTTGGGGAATATCTTGCGCGTCTCGTCACTGGCGAGTCGGCATGCCTGCCCCCCGCGGTTCGGGCATGCCTCGACCCGGCGCGATTTACGCGCCGGGGCTGAACCTACTCGTGGGAAGCGCCGAACATCCTGACGTTGATGACGCCGTCGATCTCACCGATCTCGTTGATGAGATCATCGGTCGGCTCTGACTCGACATCGATCAGGTTGTAGGCCACGTCATCGCGGCTCTTGTTGATCATGTCGATCACGTTGATGTTGCGGTTGGCCAGGATCGACAGCACGCTGCCCAGGATACGCGGCACGTTGCGGTTGGCGAGCCCGATGCGGAAGCCGCCGGTCCGCTCCATGGCGATCGTCGGGAAATTCACAGAATTCTTGATGTTGCCGTTCTCGAGAAAGTCCCTGACCTGGTCGACGACCATCATCGCGCAGTTTTCTTCCGCTTCGTCCGTGCTGGCACCCAGGTGCGGCGTCGAGATCACACCGGGCTTGCCGATCAGGCCGGGCGTGGGGAAGTCGGAGATGTACTGGGCGAGCCTGCCCGATTCGAGCGCCGCCGTGATGTCGGCAGTGTTCACGATTTCCTCGCGGGCAAAGTTGAGCAGCGTCGCGCCCTCCTTGAACCACGCCAGGGTTTCGGCATTGATCATGTTCTTCGTGGATTCCAGCGCCGGCACGTGAATGGTCACCACATCCGATCGCTGGATCAGCGCCTGCATGTTCTCGGCCTTTTTCACCTGCGATGACAGGCGCCAGGCGGCCTCGACAGACAACGCGGGATCGTAGCCGACCACCTCCATGTCCATCTGCAGCGCCATCTCGGCGACCATCGAGCCGATGGCACCCAGGCCCAGGACGCCGAGCGTCTTGCCCTTGAGTTCCGTGCCCTTGAACTGCTTCTTCTTTGCCTCGACGAGCTGGTTCAGTTCAGCCTTGTCGTTGTGACCTGCGAGCGTATTCACGAATTCGATGCCCGGAATGATGCCGCGACGCGAAAGCAGCAGGCCGGCCATCACCAGTTCCTTGACCGCGTTCGCATTGGCACCAGGCGTATTGAACACGACAATACCCTGTTCCGTGTAATCCTTGACCGGGATGTTGTTGACCCCCGCGCCGGCCCGCCCTACCGCGATGAGCCCTGGTGTCACGTCATCCATCGAGAGCTTTTGGGAACGCACGAGGATGGCGTCCGGCCCCGGAATCTCGGCACCGAGCTCGTAATACTTTTGCGGGAACCGCGAGAGCCCCTTCTCAGAAATATTGTTGAGCGTCTTGATCCTGTACATGTGTTGCGATCCCCATTCCTCGGTCATGTTGAGGGCCGCAATTCTACACGATGCCCTGCCGGGGTGACTGAAAAAACTTCTTACTTTATTCTCAACATCATCATTAGCCCGCTTCATCACCCTGACAGGCAAGCTGTATGTCACGTATCGATAATCTCAAAGTGTTCGCAGAGGTCGTGAGCGCGCGTAATTTCACCAGCGCCGCCAAGCGCCTCGGACTCACACCGTCAGCCGTGAGCAAGCAGATCAGCATGCTGGAGGAGCGACTCGGCGTGCGCCTGCTGAACCGGACCACCCGCGCCGTCAGCCCGACGGAAGCCGGCCAGATCTACTTCGAGCGTTGCCGGACCATTCTCGAGGAACTCGAGGAGGCGGAGTCGCTCATTGCCGATATGGACCGTGCCCCCAAGGGCACGCTCAAGATCGCCGCAGAACCCGTCTTCGGGCGAGCGATACTCTCACGCATCCTCTACGACTACGGGCGCGATTTCGACGAGGTCACAACCGAGCTCTTTTTGACCGACCACTCGATCGAGCTCGTCAAACAGGGCTTCGACGCGGGCATCCATCTTGGGGAACTCGACGATCCGGGCCTGAAGGCGATCAGCTTCGCGACCCACAGCGTCTTCCTGTGTGCGTCACCGCAGTACCTGGAGGAGTTCGGCGAACCGGCATCCGAAGCGGACCTTGCGAACCACCGCCTCATCAAGATCTCGAACCTCGACTTCCCGTTCCCGAGACAGCTCGATCACTACGCGTCACTTGGTATCCACGGCGGTTTTCGCCTCACCGTGAACGACACCGACATGGCCTATCAGGCCGCAATGACCGGTATCGGCATCGCGTCACTGCCAAATTACATGGTAAATCCGCAGGTGCAGCGAGGGCGCCTCGTGCAGGTATTGCCATCGGTGACGACGGAATCGCTGCCCGTCCAGATCGTGTTTCCGGCGCACAGGCCGCTTTCACGCAAATCGCAGAGCTTCGTGGACTTCCTGACGAACTACTTCGCCGCCCCGAGGGCGGCGAGGCAGGATTGAGCGAGAATCAGGCGGCGGGGACCTTCACAACCGAGTCCGCCACTTCCTCATAGGCGAGCGGCTTGGACATTTCATCCCAGTTGATGCGGCCGTCGCTCGGCAGGTCCTGGAGGTCGAGCACGCCCAGGGCTTCCCACATCGGCTTCACCGTATCGGTGAGCAGGCCGATGCGCTTCAAGTTCGGCATGATGCGACCGAAAAGCTGCGTGCGGAATTCCTGGCTCGAACGGTCGAGCTGGCTCGCCGCGAGGTGTGCCTTGACCGCTTCCCTGTCCCAACCGTATTTCTCGTAGAAACGGGTCTGGTTCCCACGCGAGCCGCCCATGCCCGTCGCGGCCTGGAATGCGAACAACGCGCGCTCTTCGCGTTCCTCGTCGGTCAACGTCTTGATGTACTCCTCAAGGTAGTTGATACCGAACGTCACATGGCGGGCCTCATCGCGAATCACATAGTGCAGGCCGTGCTTGTGAACGGGAATATTGCTTTGCATCTTCGCGGTGTTGAACGCGGCGAGTGCAAGCCCCTCGATCACCACCTGCATGCCGATGAACTTCAGGTCCCAGCGCTCGTCCGTCAGGATCTTGTCCAGCAGGCTCTTCAGTCCCGGACCGACCGGATACATGATGCCGACCTGCTTCTGGATGAACTTGTTGAAAAACTCGACATGGCGCGCTTCATCGAACGTCTGCGAGGCCGCATAAAGCTTCGCTTCATAGGAAGGCGCACAGCTGGCAAGCTGCGCAGCGACCAGCAGCGCGCCCTGCTCTCCATGCAGCATGCCGCTGGCGGAAAGCCCGGCACGGTGCCACGCGAACTCGACCTTCTGTTCATGTGAAAGCTTGTCATACGGCGCAAAGCCGACGTAGGGGTTGTACTGCTCGTCGATCGGGAACTCATCCTTGCTGATCATCCCGTTTTCCCAGTCGATGTCCTTGTCAACGTTCCAGTTCAGTTCCTTGCCGAGGTTGTACAGCTTCTTGATGCGTGTCTCGGGAATGGAGTAGTCCCAGTTGTAAGCGCCAACGAGCGGCGTCTTGAAGATCTCCCGGATCTCTTCAACAACGTCCGGGTCCATCTCCGTATCGGTATCGAAGTAGCGGATTTCCTGCGGCTGTTCGGCAACAAGTCGGTAAGTCTTCATCTTTATCAGGGACTCCCTCAAATGATTCTCAGTGGCAAACCATTCTATAGGCTTCATTTCAAAGGGGAATACCTGAAGATTCACAAGATTTGTGATCCTCTGGCATTAATTAGCACATGACGATCAGTAGATCGGGACGCCGCCAATCCAGTTGTGGAAGAGATAGACCAGTGCGAAAACGACCAGGGCAATGAGAATCGGCAGCCAGGCGATATCGCGCATCGGAAGCGATGTTTTACCCGTCGCGAGCGCGACGAACGGGAACACCGAGGTCGTCGCAAGAAACCGGTTCCAGGCCGGGTCCTGCAGCTTTCGGCGCCGCGCATCCATCGAGATCATCCCAAAGCACGACACGAGGGCGAAACTTCCGAAGAACACGATCGACGCCTTGTCGCCGTTGGCGATGAGATGCCCGATAGCCCAGAGCAGGATGCCCCACTGAACGGGATGACGCGTGATGCGGATAATCCAGGAAGGCGCTTCGTCCACGGCGCTGTCCTGGCCGACACTCGTGGGGTTCTTCGTCATCAGTCCGCTCACCAGCAGAATGAAGGCGAGCGGCAGAATCAGCTTGGTCACGCGATAGAGCGTGATCGACGGGGGCCAGA
>JAGRIN010000273.1 GCA_020443245.1 Pseudomonadales bacterium | reverse complement strand
GGCGCCGACTGGGTCGCCACCGGCCACTATGCGCGCCTCGATCACAGCGGCGACCAACCTCGCCTGATGAAGGCAGTGGATGCCTCCAAAGACCAGAGTTACTTCCTGCAGGCGGTCTCGGCGAGCCAACTCAGACATTGCGTCTTCCCGCTCGGCGGGATGGAGAAGCAGGATGTGCGCGCGCTGGCGCGGGAGTCGATGATTCCCACTCATGCAAAGAAAGACTCGACTGGAATCTGCTTCATCGGCGAGCGTCGTTTTGCTGACTTCCTGAACCAGTACATTCCCGCACAGCCGGGCGCCATCGTAACGATCGACGGACAAGAGCTTGGCAGGCACCGGGGCCTCATGTTCCACACCATTGGACAAAGGCAGGGACTCGGCATCGGCGGCGTGGAGAATGCGCCCGACGCCCCCTGGTACGTGGTGGACAAGGACCTGGCAGGCAACCGGTTGATCGTCGCCCAGGGCAACGACCATCCCGCCCTCTTCTCCAGCGGGCTCACGACCCGGGCGATTCACTGGGTCGACGAGAAGGGGCCTTTGCTGCCGGCGCAGCTCCAAGTGAAGATCCGGTATCGCCAACCGGACCAGCCAGCCAGGTTGGAGGCCGATCCAGCGATGGGATTCCGGCTCCGATTTGACGAGCCCCAGAGGGCGGTGTCCCCGGGCCAGTGGGTTTGTTTCTACGATGGTGACACCTGCCTTGGCGGCGGCATCATCGAATCCCGGACAAACAATTGACCGTGATCGACTGGCAAAAGCGCGCGCTCGCCTTGTCAGGACTGCTGCAGGCCTGCCACCTGGTGTCATCGCTGGCCCGTACCGGCATCGTCAGCCAGGACGCAATGGACCAGAGCCTTCGCAGTATTTTCGTCACCAATCCCGAGTCGATCAGCGAAGTCTATGAGGGCACACGCGGGGTACGGACCGGCCTTAGACTGGCTTCGGACTTCCTGCGCAGATTGAATGTCGGCGAAGACGTGGATACCGTGAGATACGTGCTCGCCGCGATCGGCCTCGAGCGCAAGCTTTCCGGTCGTCCCGAACTGCTCCGCCAACTCGGGGCAGAGATCTCCCGGGTCGATGAGGCCAGGATGTTGGCGCAGGACGGTTCACGGGCGCTCGACGCCCAGGTCGTTTCGTCACTCGCGCGGGTTTACGAGTCGACGCTCAGTACGATCGAGCCGAGAATACGTATATCGGGCAAGCGTAACTTTTTGGCCATGCAAGAGAATGTGGACCGGATCAGGGCACTGCTTCTCGCCGCAATCAGGTCGGCAGTGCTATACCACCAGGTGGGTGGGCGCCGATGGCACCTTCTTTTCGCCCGGCGCGCACTGCTTGACGGCGCCCAGAATTATCTCTGAATAATATTCTATAAAACAATAGCTTAAGATAAATATCTAAACTGAAATCGAGGATCAGGATGCTCACAGAACTCACGGCCATTTCCCCTGTCGACGGTCGCTACCGCAGCAAGACGGATCCTCTGGCGCCAGTGTTCTCGGAGTTTGGCCTGATTCGGTTTCGCGTGACCGTAGAGGTTCGCTGGTTCCAGTTCCTTGCCGCGCATCCCGGCATACCGGAACTGCCAAATCTCGCGGACGATGCGACCGCCTTCCTCGACGCACTGGTGAATGACTTCTCGGTCGACGATGCCGCGAAGATCAAGGCACTGGAACGCGAGACCAACCATGACGTCAAGGCGGTCGAGTACTTCATCAAGTCGAAGCTGGCCGCAAGCGGCATCCCTGCACTCCAGGGCAAGCTGGAATTTGTCCACTTTGCCTGCACGTCGGAGGACATCAACAACCTGTCACACGGGCTGATGCTTTCGACGGGTCGGGCACGCGTGTTGTTGCCGCTTATGGATCGCGTCATCGGCGGCATCGGCGCCCTCGCAACTGCCATGGCCGACGTCCCCATGCTGTCCCGCACCCATGGCCAGCTGGCATCGCCCACCACGATGGGCAAGGAGATGGCCAACGTGGTTGCCCGCCTCCGGCGCCAACGTGACCAGGTGGCGAACGTCGCCCTGCTCGGAAAGATCAACGGCGCGGTGGGCAACTTCAATGCACACGTTTGCGCATATCCTGACGTTGACTGGCCCGCCGCCGGTGAGTCGTTCGTGACATCGCTGGGACTCGACTGGAACCCCTATACCACCCAGATTGAACCCCATGACTACATTGCCGAACTGTTCGATGCGCTCGCGCGCTTCAACACCATCCTGCTCGACTTCGACCGTGACGTGTGGGCCTACATCTCGATCGGTTACTTCAAGCAGCGAAAGGTCGAAGGTGAAACCGGTTCATCAACCATGCCCCACAAGGTGAATCCCATCGATTTCGAGAATTCCGAAGGTAACCTCGGGATGTCGAACGCGGTGCTGGGCCACCTGGCAGAGAAACTCCCGATCTCCCGCTGGCAGCGAGACCTCACGGACTCCACGGTGCTTCGCAATCTCGGGACGGGCATCGCCTATGCTGTCATCGCTTACGAGTCGACCATCAAAGGCCTCGGCAAGCTCGAACTGAACCGGCACGCACTCGAAGAGGACCTTGAAGCCGCCTGGGAGGTCCTTGCGGAACCGATCCAGACCATCATGCGCAAGTACGACATTCCCGAAGCGTACGAGAAACTGAAAGCCGCAACACGTGGGCAGTCGATGGACGCTGACAGCATCCGCAGCGTGATCGAACAACTCGGCCTGCCTGAAGAAGCGCAGCGCCAGGTGCTGGCGCTCACGCCACAGAACTACACCGGTGCAGCCGCACTACTGACTCGCCGGCTGCTTGGGGAAAAGTAGTCGTGCAGATCCGCCAGTTCGACGTACGCGAGGCCGACTGGACGCGGGATGGCGAACAATTGTCGGAAATCCGGCGTATCGTCTTCATCGTCGGCCAATCGGTTCCGAAGGAAGAGGAATGGGACGGTCGCGATGAGGCCTCGTGGCACTGGCTCGCAACCGATCACGACGGAAAACCGATCGGTACCGCACGCCTGCTACCCGAAGGCCAGATCGGACGCATGGCGGTCATCGACGAGTGGCGAGGTGCCGGCGTCGGGGCTGCGATGCTGGAAGCCGCGGTGGAAAAGGCGCGGCATCTCGGATTTACGGAGGTCTTTCTCAACGCCCAAACCCACGCGCTGGGATTTTACGAGAAGAGCGGCTTCGTGGCAGACGGAGACGAATTCATGGAAGCCGATATTCCGCACCGGCGCATGACAAAGACGCTCGCGCCGAAGGACGACCACGCGAGTCGATTTGCCTACGTCGGTGAGGCGCCAAGCGTGTCCCTGCGGCAGTTCGATGCCGCCGAGGTGGATTGGGCGACGCACGGCAAGATCATACGCAAACTCAGGGAAGCTGTCCTGGTCCGCGAACTCGGCCTCGAAGATGCCATGGTCGCAGACGTCGACGACGACAGCGCCATTCACTGGCACGCGCGGACTGCAGACGGCGAGACGATCGGTGCTGTGAGAATGAGTACGAGCGGCATCGTAAGCCGCCTGGTCGTCACGACGGGCCATCGCCGTGAAGGCGTTGGCCAGGCATTGCTCGAGTTGGCCGAGAGCAAGGCGAGGCGTTTCGGCCTTGCCGAAATCAGTCTGCAGGCACTCACGGCGCTGGATGCCTTTTACCGTCGCGCAGGCTTCGAGCCCCGCGGAGAGGCCTACATGGCACAGGGTCACGAGCACCGGGAATATGCCAAACCGCTTGTCTATGAGAATGTCTTCGACAGGACGCGGTCTCCCCTGCACGGTGACGAATATGGTGATGGCGATTCGCCCTGGCGTCTGGGCGAAGACAATCGGCTGCTCCTTTTGCGGCGCGAGGAAGAGTTTCGCAACGTAATCATCGAGATGTGCCGGCAGGCGAACCAGACGATCCGGATTTACTCCCCGCTGCTGGAACACAAACTCTTCGACTCGCCTCAGTTGCGCGAGATCTGCTCGGCACTGGCGCGCCGGAACAAGTACACGAAGATCGAAATCCTGATCTACGATAGCCACCGGGTCGTGAAGAACGGGCATGCGTTGCTGGAAATCGCGCGCAAGCTTCCTTCCAGCATCGGGATGAAGATCGTCGACCCCGAACTGCGCCAACTGAACCACGAGTATGTCCTCGCGGACGATGCAGGGCTCATTTACCGCCATGACAATGAGGCCTGGGACGGGTACGCGAACTTTTACGAAAAGACCGAGAGCAACCGGCTCGGTCGCGCATTCACCGCGGCCTGGGAAAGCGGGCTGATCGACCCTAACCTGCGCGTTCTCAGGATATAGCCGACTCGGGCAACGACCGGCTCGAGACAATGATCCCGTTGTTGTCGCCATAGGCGAACTCACCCGGCGTGAATGTAACCCCCGCGAAGGTCACCGGCTCGTCGCGCAGCCCGACATCGCGCTTGACGCTGCGCATCGGGTTGGCCGCCAACGCATGAACGCCGAGTTCGATACCGCCGATGACGTCGACATCGCGAATGCAGCCATAGACGATGATGCCGGCCCAACCGCTGCCCGCCGCCTTCTCCGCCAGATTGTCGCCCACCAGCGCACAGCGTAGCGAACCACCGCCGTCCACCACGAGCACCCTGCCCTCGCCGGGCTCGTCGACCGCTTTCGCGACCAGCGAATTGT
>JAGRIN010000272.1 GCA_020443245.1 Pseudomonadales bacterium | reverse complement strand
CAAGGCATACGTGCGCGATATCCAGTCGATGATCCGTATCAACAGCCTTCAGGACTACACCATCGACGTCGCGCCTGCGACGATGGCGGCCGGCGACGCCTGACCGACGGCGCGATTCAAACCGTTTCAGGCTGCCCCGCGTCATAACCCAGGAGCCTGCTGATCGAGGAGAACGGATTGCGCCCTTCACACTTTTTCATCGCTGCCCTGTCGGGTATCGTGCTAAGCCACGCGCCGCTTGCATCGGCAAGATGTGAGTACGAGAAGCGTATCCACCAGGTATTCCCCACCAGCGCGCTTCACCAACTGACCGTCAATGCGCTGGCCGGCAGTCTCGACGTACGTGGCGGCGATGGGGACGAAGTCGTCTTCAGCGGCAAGGCGTGTACGGACAAGCAGCGCTACCTGGACCGTATGAGCCTCGACGTCGATGAACGCGGGGATCAACTGGAATTGACTGTGATCATCCCTTATGACGATCCGGACTTCCATGCCGAGTACGCGTACATGGACATCGAACTCACAGTGCCGAGGCACCTTGAAACGCGGCTGCGCGATTCGAGCGGCGACCTGGTCGTGGAGGACGCCTCGGTCATCGACATCGATGACAGTTCCGGCGACATCAGGGTGACCGGCGGCAGGACCGACCTTTCGGTCGAGGATTCCTCCGGCGATATCACCCTTCGGAACATGGCGGGCAGTATCACCGTAGAGGACTCCTCCGGCGAGATTCGGATCAGCGAGGTGAAGGGTAACGTGACCATACCGCGCGACAGTTCCGGCGACATCGGGGTCAGCAACGTCAGCGGAACAGTTCAGGTCCGTCGGGACAGTTCCGGCAGCATCCGCATCGACCGGGTGGGCCAGGGCGTGACGATCGACAGCGACGGCTCGGGCGACATCGATCTCGACGACATCGAGGGGGATGTTAGTATAGGCAGCGACGGTTCGGGCCGAGTTGATGTTCGCCGCATCGGCGGCAACTTCACACTTGCCGCCAAAGGTGACGGCAGCATTCGCGTCCGGGACGTCAAAGGAAGCGTCTCGACGCCACGCTGACATGCCAGGGGGACCGAACCCGTACCGTGAATTACACCGTTACGCTGATCAAGGACAGGAACAGTTCCACCAATCAGTCGGCCCTTGCCACCGTGCGCGCGGACGTCGCAAGTTCACTGGCAGGTTCGGGCGTCGATGTCTGGGGCACGTTCACCCCCTTGTTCGGCCTCGCCAGCAATGAACTCTATCTGGTCACCGTCGCGCAAGGTCCGCATACCGCCAATGCCGCTGTGATGGAGAACCATCTTTCGGTTCTGGATTCGATATCGCTTGTGCCGACAGTCCGCCCCACGGCACACGACCCGCGCACTGAACCCGGGATCTACGTATTCCGCTGGTTCGAGATAAAAACCCGGGATATCGATGAGATCGTCGCGCTGTCCAATGAGGCATGGACAACTTTCGAAGGTGGCTTCGATACCGAGGTCCAGGCGCTCTTTCGCGAACCGGACACCAGCGCCGAACGCGGCAAGATGCTGCTCATTACGTGGTATCGGGATCTGTCGGTCTGGGAAGCATCGCGCATGCCAGCGCCTGCCGCACGCAAGAATTTCATGAAGCGGGCCGCCTTGACGCTGGAGGCTCGGCCGATCGCAACGCGGCTGGTCACCGGCTGACGAGGCTTTCAGGTCATTTCAGGAAGTAGAGCATCCGCCACAACGTCGCGACGACGAGCGCGTGATCGATTTCACCCGACACCAAAAACTCCGGGAGTTGCTCGAGCGGAATGAGCTGGACATCCGTGTGCTCCGTGGATGTATTCTCGATGTCCGCGACCCGCACCGCACCGGGCGCCATGAACGTGTGAAGGCGGTTGCCGAACAGCGCCGGATTGGGCGCAAGCTCACCGAGTGAGATCAACTCGTCGCACTGGAAACCTGTCTCCTCAAGGCACTCCCGCGCCGCGGCATCGGCCGGGCTCTCGCCCATGTCGACCATGCCACCCGGAATTTCGAGCGTAATCTCCTCGTTCCCGTGGCGAAACTGGCGAATGCAGACGATTTCGTTATTGGTCGTGATCGGGACAATGTTCACCCAGTCACCGGTTTCGATGAAGAAGAAGCTGTGCTCATTGCCGGTGGCAGGCGAGATCGAGACACTCTCCTTGAGTGTGAAGATCCGGCAGTCAGCCAGCATCTTGGTTCGCTTGCGTTCCCAGGCCTTGATTTCCGGATTCATGCGCCTTCCATACTGAGTGTGGACTTGTCCGGTTGATATGGATTAATTTTGACTGATCCCAACTACCATGCAGGCTGCGCCATGCACGACATTGTCATCAAAAACGGCATCATTATAGACGGTTCCGGAGGAGAAAGATTCGCCGGGGACGTTGCGATCGACAACGGTCTCATCTCCGCAGTCGGCAAAGTCACGGATGGCGGCCGCCGCGAGATCGACGCTGCCGGACGACTGGTCACCCCTGGCTGGGTCGATGTGCACACGCATTACGACGGCCAGGCCACCTGGGATGCCATCATGGCCCCTTCGAGTTGGCACGGCGTCACAACCGTCGTCATGGGCAACTGCGGTGTCGGTTTTGCACCGGTACGCCCCGGTGACCAGAATTTCCTCATCGAATTGATGGAAGGCGTCGAGGATATTCCCGGTTCTGCCCTCGCCGAAGGGATCGACTGGCAATGGGAGACATTCCCGCAATACCTCGACGCACTCGAACGTCTCCCGCGCACGCTGGATGTCGCGACACAGGTTCCCCATGGCGCGGTACGCGCCTATGTCATGGGCGAACGCTGCAACGGCGATGAGGCTGCGACACCGGAAGAAATAGAGCAGATGTCACAAATCGTTCGCGAAGGCATCGAAGCAGGCGCGCTGGGTTTCTCGAGTTCGCGTACCTTGCTCCACAAGGACGTACACGGCGAGTATGTTCCCGGTACCTTCGCCGGTAGCGACGAGATGCTGGCGCTCGGCCTCGCAATGAAGGGGCTGGACCACGGCGTCTTCGAAATGGTTTCCGATAACCTCGGCGACGACGACGAATGGGAATGGGTCAAGGCCTTCGCCAAAGAGACCGGCAAGAAGATCACGCTGATCGCAACCACGCCGGCCGCTTATGTCGATGGCAAGATCTATCGCATTGCGGAAGAAGCTCGTGAGAACGGCATGGAAATCCTGCCGCAGATGGCGGGAAGGCCGACAGGCGTCCTGCACGGACTCGAGAGCAACTTCCACGCTTTTGTCGGGCACCCGACCTATCGCGAGAAGATCGCCCACCTGCCACATGCGGAGAAGGTCAAGGCGATGCGGGACCCTGCGATACGTGAGCAGATACTTGGCGAGACCTCCGGCATCCGCTCCGCTAACCTCGGCCCCATAGACGAGTTGATGAAGCGCGTTTTTCCGCTCGGCGAGAACCCCAACTACGAGCCGGACTTCGAGGACTCCGTCGCGGGTATCGCTGCCGCGCGCGGCGTTTCTGCCCTGGAGGCAATGTACGACCTGCTCATCGCCGGCGAGGGTAAAGAGCTTTTCTACCAGCCCCTCGGCGGCTACGTGAACTACAACCTCGATGCACAGCGGATGTTGATGCAACATCCCAATGTGATCATGGGCCTGTCGGATGGTGGTGCGCATTGTGGTGTGATTGCCGATGCCGGCATGCCGACATTCATCATGACGCACTGGGGGCGTGACCGGAAGAAAGGCGACACGCTGCCCCTCGAGTTCATCGTCAGGTCAATGACCCGGCGCACCGCGGAGGCGTACGGCATGAACGACCGCGGGCTGCTCGCACCCGGGATGATCGCAGACGTCAACGTCATCGACTTCGAAAGCCTGCGCCTGTTCCGGCCCGAGGCGGTTTACGATCTGCCGACCGGCGGTCGCAGGCTGGTGCAGCGCGTCGTCGGCTACGACTATACGATCAAGTCGGGCAAGGTCACGTTCGAGGCAGGTGAACACACGGGGGCGTTCCCCGGCAAACTGGTTCGAGGCTGATTGCCGTTACTCGCCGGTGAACTTCGCAGGGCGTCGTTCGAGAAACGATGCGACGCCCTCGGCGTGGTCCTTCGACTTGAAGCATTCTGCCAGCGCAGCAGTATGGCGCGCCATGTGCTCTGAAACATCCGCGCCAAGCCCTTCATAAACAAGGTGCTTGATGCGTTGGTGTGAGAACGGCGAGCCTGCAAGCATCGCCTCGGCCAGGTCCCTCGCACGGTCATACAGTTCCTCGGGTTCGAACACACCGCTCACGTATTTCATCTCGTGCGCTTCACGCGCCGAGATGAACTCGCCCGAATAGAGCAGCCACAGTGCCTGGGAGGTCCCGATGAGGCGCGGCAGCAGCCAACTGCCCGCACCGGTGTCCGGTACGAGGCCACGATGGGCAAAGTTCCAGGCAAACCGTGCCCGGGTCGATGCGATCCGAATGTCACATTGCGAGGTGAACTCGGCACCCATGCCCACGGCCGGGCCATCGACCGCACAGATCACCGGCTTGGGGCAACTCACGATCGGCCACCACCGATTCGTTTCCTCGGCGCTGCCTCGCAGTCCACGCGTCTCGCCGGGAATAGTAGACAGGTCTGCCAGATCCGTACCGGCACAGAAGGCGCCACCGGCACCTGTGAGGATGACAAT
>JAGRIN010000271.1 GCA_020443245.1 Pseudomonadales bacterium | reverse complement strand
TACTTCACGCGGCTCTGGAACGAGCGGGTCAATGCCGAACCGGGCAACGACCTGATTTCGATGCTGGCCCACGGCGAACACACACGCCACATGGAACCGATGGAGTACCTGGGCAATCTCATCCTGCTGATCGTCGGCGGCAATGACACAACGCGCAATTCGATCTCCGGCGGCGTACTGGCGCTCAACCAGAACCCGGATGAATACGGGAAGCTGCGCCGCAACCCTGCGCTTATTCCCAACATGGTCGCCGAGATCATTCGCTGGCAAACGCCACTCGCCTACATGCGCCGCACCGCCCTGGTCGACACCGAACTCGGCGGCAAACAAATCAAGGCCGGCGATCGCGTGCTCATGTGGTATGTTTCCGGCAATCGGGACGATGAGGTGATCGACAGGCCCAACGCGTTCATCATCGACAGGCCGAAGGCACGACATCACCTTTCCTTTGGTTTTGGTATCCATCGCTGCATGGGCAACCGGCTTGCAGAAATGCAGCTGCGCATCGTGTGGGAGGAGATCATGAAGCGTTTCGAGTTTGTCGAGGTGATGGGTGAACCGACACGCACGTTCTCGTCGTTCGTGAAGGGTTATACGGAACTGCCTGTGCAGGTCCATCCGAAAAAATAAATAAAACGTCCGGGGAGCAATGCATGCAGTGGCAAATCGGTGATGTAAAGATCACACGGGTGGTCGAACTCGAGATACCCGGCGGCACGCGATTCCTGTTGCCGCAAGCGACACCCGAGGCCGTGCTCCCTTACGCCGAGTGGCTCGCGCCACACTTCATGACGCCGGAAGGCAAGCTCATTATGAGCGTTCACGCGCTGGTCGTGGAAACGCCCACGCGCAAGATCATCGTCGACACCTGCATCGGCAACGACAAGGAACGCGACATTCCCACGTGGAACAAGTTGCAGTTACCATTCCTCGAGGACCTGCAAAAGGCGGGCTATGCGCGCGAGGACATCGACACGGTGCTCTGCACGCACCTCCATGTCGATCACGTTGGCTGGAATACGATGCTGGTAGACGGCAAGTGGATTCCGACTTTCCCGAATGCACGCTACCTGATCGCGAAGTCCGAGTATGAGTACTGGGACGCCGAGGCAAGTGAGGGCATCAACGCCGGCGTCATGGAAGACTCAGTGCGTCCGGTATTCGATGCCGGGCTGGTCGACCTCATCGACGTCGAACATCAAGTGTGCGAGGAAGTCAGGCTGGAACCGACGCCGGGCCACACGCCGGGGCATGTCAGCATCCACATCACGTCGAAAGGGCAGGAAGCGCTCATTACCGGGGACTGCTTTCACCATCCGTGCCAGATGGCACACACCGATTGGGCCAGTACCGCGGACTTCGATTCAGCGGCTTCGACATCGACGCGGGAATCGCTGCTTGCGCAATACAGCGACCAGGACCTGCTCGTCATCGGCACGCACTTCGCGACGCCGACAGCGGGTCATATCAAGTCCGGCAAGCAGGGTTACTGGTTCAGGGCGTTCGCAGACTAGCGTTCGCCGCGCTGGTCCCACATCGCGACGCCGCGATCGATGAGCACCTGGTTTGCGATCGACAGCACTTGCCCGAACCGGTCCATGACGAAGCGGTTGAACAGCGGCAACAGGAGTTTGCGCTCCTGGTAGGTCAGGTCGAGCGACTCGGTCGCGTGCCAGAAACAGAGATAGAAGTTGCCGGGCAGCAGCGGGTGAAATGCGACCTCGCGCCGCGACAGTGAACAGAATCGCTGGCGGATCTCTTCAAGCAGCACCTTGTAGTGATTCAGGTTCTTGTCGCTGTACGCCTTGAGTGTCGGCGTAACATCCAGCGGCGCATCGCTGACGCCCTGCTTGTCCTTGCGATGGATCGTATTCATCCACGACTTGTTCATGAGTGCCGTGAAGTTACCGCGCAGTTCAGCCGACTGCGTCTTGAGCGAACGCATGACGTTGAAGTGACAGGCGAGCGCGTCCTGTTCGTCCATGCCGCGCATTTCTTCGAACAGCGCCTCGGCGACGTTGTAGGCGAGACCTTCCATCAAGTAAGAAAGCTTTTTCTCTACCGCGGCACGAACGACCTTTACGGTCTCGACCCGCGCGCCCATCTGGCTGGTAGGCAACTGGATTATATCGGCCGACTTTTTCGTCGAGGTGGACATGGTCAGGGGACCTGAAGACATCTGTGCTCCGTGCGAAAGTATTCAAACACTCCTTATCGGCATTTGATACAGGACGTCCCGGGAGAATGTCAAAATCGTGCGGTCGATCACAAAACGTGTGTCCAGTGGTTCAATTTCCGGACAAGCGGTCGAATGGTGCCTTCCCGGACGCGCCGCAAGCCCGCCGCGGGACCTGACCCAACACCCCGCCCGGTTCGTGTATGATGAAACACTTTTGTGGCGGTTTCGTTCATGAACGACGTGGCATCCAGACTCGAATATCCGTGGCAGGCGCCGCCGGAATTCGGCGACGTGATGGAAGTGGCGAGCGGCGTCTACTGGCTGCAGATGCCTCTGCCGATGTCTCTCAAATACATCAACCTGTACCTGCTGGATGACAACGACGGCTGGACCGTCGTCGATACCGGCATACGCGGCGAGGATACGCGCGAACTCTGGGATCGCATCGGCAACGCACGCCTTGGCGGCAAGCCGATCACGCGCGTGATCTGCACCCACATGCACCCGGATCACACCGGCCAGGCCGGCTACCTGTGCGAGCGCTGGCAGGCGCCGCTTTTCATGAGTTACTCGGAGTATTACCAGGCCCGCTCAATGGGCAATATGTTTCGCGACGGCGGCAACTGGCAGATGACAGAGTACTTCGAGCGCGCGGGCATCGAAGCAGAGTTTCTGGCGCAGATGCGCGAATCCCGCAGCAGCTTCACGCCGGAACCCGAAGACCGGCCGATTCCGCCCTCCTTTGTCCGCCTGACCGATGGCGACACGCTCGATATCGGCGACAATACGTGGCTCGTCATGACGGGCAGCGGGCACTCGCCGGAACACGTCTGCCTGTATTGCAAGTCGCTTCGCGTACTCATTTCGGGCGACCAGATCTTGCCGGTGATCACGTCGAACGTGAGCGTGCAACCGACGGAGCCCTTCGGTAACCCGATGGTGGGATGGCTCGCCTCACACGAGCGCTTCAAGTCGCTCTTGCCGAATGACATCCTGGTACTGCCCGCGCACAACCTGCCGTTCTACGGTGTGCAGGAACGTCTCACGCAACTGATCGACCACCACGAGGATCGCATGCTGATCCTGGAGGAAAACTGCGTCACGCCGCAGAAGGCGATCGACCTGTTGCCCCACCTCTTCGCACGCAAACTCGAGGGACATTCGCGGTTCATGGCGCTCGGCGAGTGCATCGCGCATTTGCATTGCCTCATGACCCGGCAGCGGATCGAACGAACGCTGGTGAACGACGTGTTCCTTTATCGCTCGATCGACCCGACGTTGCCGGACCGTGCGCGTCCCGGGCAGCACGAGGCGCCCGATGACGCGCCGGAGATGGTCTAGGCACCAGCTGGTCCGGTCCCTGGACCGCCCGGCACCTATGGTGCGTCCTGCACTTCCTTCATGCCGGTGATCATCGCCCGAACCAGGTTCTCACGATGTAGCAGGCTGGCAACCAGCACGCCGCCGACGTGGAGGAACGCGAGAAAGAGCGTGAAGTTCGCGAAGAACTCATGGATTTCTTCCCAGAAGTCTTCACCTCCTTCATGCCCGCCTTCGTGTTCGCCAGCCCGACCGCCGCGTTCACCATCGTCGTCGTCATCCTCATCCGCCCAGGCGGTTGACGGCACGAGTTCAGGCACCTGGCCACCTGCAAGCGGACCGTGCCCCTCGGCGCCGTAGACTTCGAGCCCGCTGTAACCCGTCGCGAGCACGCCCACGAGGAGCGCGACAATCATCCAGCCACCAAGTGGGTTGTGGCCCTCATATCGCTCCGGTTCACCGGACAGCAGGGACTTCACGTACCGGAGCACGGTTCCCGGCCCGGCCAGAAAGTCGGAGAACCGTGCATGACGGCTACCGATAAAGCCCCAGAGCAAGCGAAACAGGACCAAGCCAATCACCGCATAGCCTGAATAAACATGAATTGCGTTTTCCTCGTCGCCGGTCACGTAGGCAATGAGAAAGAACGAAACCAGCGACCAGTGAAACACCCTGACCGCAACGTCCCAGACGCGAATCGTTTTCGTCGACATTCGAGTTCTCCCGAGTGAGTGATGCAAGGCCCAGTGTGGTGGCCGGCGCGCAGGCTTTCATCGGGCGAACGGTCGATATGACGGGCGATGGGACATATGTCCCATGCGCCCGGCGCGGGACAAAGGTAAGATAACCCCTCGATCCCGGTGGACATTTTCGTGTTTCGCGCCAATCACCTCGTACTGTTGTCGATCGTGCTGATTATCGTCGGCGCGACCATCGGTGACATGTGGCTGGACGTCAGGGGTGGCGCATCATGGCGCCACATCGGCCAGGAGATGCTCATTCTCGCGGCGTCCGCGGCCGGGATCGCGTACCTGATTCATCACCTGGGCCGGCAACGTCGCGAACTGGCACAGGTGGAAGCAGACCTTGCGGCCAGCAAGGCGCAGGCGACGGGCAACCCGGCGCTGCTCGACGCACGGCACCAGATGGGCAAGGCAATCCAGGCGCAGTTCGAGGCATGGGAACTCACCGCGAGCGAGCGCGAGGTCGCACTGCT
>JAGRIN010000270.1 GCA_020443245.1 Pseudomonadales bacterium | reverse complement strand
CTTCCTCGAACTCAAGAAGCGTGGCGAGCCCGCACCGATGGGATTTGGATCCTATTCAGGGGACGTGGAAGGCGCCGACGACTGACCTCGATACGTGTCAGTGACCGAGCGCGAAGTCGAGCGCAACGCCTGCGAAGACCCAGAAACCTACCCAGTGATTCCCGAGAAAGACCGCGAAGCACGCGTCCCGGGCGCGATCGGTGATGCGGACCTGGTGCCAGACGAACAGTACGCTTGCGACAAGGAGTCCTGCGTAGTACGCAATACCGGATTCCGCGACGGTACCCGCGAGGATCATGACCGCGACGAACAGTGCGTCGAGCACCGCGATCATTGTCTTGTCCATGTCTCCGAAAAGGATCGCCGACGAGCGGATGCCGAGCTTCAGGTCGTCGTCCCGATCGACCATCGCGTAGGCGGTATCGTAGGCGACGGTCCACAAGAGGTTCGCGATCACGAGGAGCCAGGCGAGTTTCGGAATCGAAGACGAGGTCGCGGCAAATGCCATCGGTATGCCCATCGAGAACGCGACACCGAGTATGGCCTGCGGGAGGTAAGTGTAGCGCTTCATGAATGGATAGACGCCGGCGATGATGGCTGCGAGAACAGCGATACCGACTGTCATCCAGTTCGTTGTCAGTACGAGTATGAGCGCAGCAAACAGCAGGCACGCCATGAACACCACGGCCGCTTCGACAGTCAGCGCGCCTTGTGCGAGTGGGCGATTGCGCGTGCGCTTGACCCGTCCATCGAAATCACGGTCGGCGATGTCGTTCATTACGCACCCGGCGCTACGCGTCAGCACCGTGCCGAGGACGAACACCAGTAGCAAGTGCCAGCCCGGCCATCCCCCCGCAGCAAACCAGAGACCCCAGAGCGTCGGCCACAGTAGCAGGTAGATGCCGATGGGTCCGTTCAGCCTTGCGAGTGCGATAAAATGAGGGAGTTTGGGAAATCGCGCGTAGGCCAGGGAACGATAATGTGCCAGCGTGCCGATGAGGGATGCAGCGTCCAATTCCTGTCACGTCTGGGTCAAATCAGTTAGTATACGTCGCTTGGTCTGCCCTTCAAGTCAAGGGCGAATACGGGCGAGAGGTACCCTCGAGGTAGTCAGTAGTAATGAGAAAATACCAGTGCATCGTATGCGGTTTCATCTACGATGAAGCGCTCGGCTGTGACGTCGACGGGATTGCACCCGGTACGAAGTGGGAAGATGTCCCCGACGACTGGGTCTGTCCCGAGTGCGGGGTCGCCAAGGAAGATTTCGAAATGATTGAGATCGACTGACGCAGATGCCGGTCCTGCCCGAAAGCCTGAACACAAAACTTGTTGATCAGATTTGAGGAACCCGGATGGACCGCTCCACCCTGACGCGTAATATCCTGATAGGCATGGCGCTGGGCATTGCGCTCGGGTCCATATTGCACGCCATCGGACTCGCTGACGACAACCCGATCATGGTTTACCTGGTCGATGGCCTGTTCGATATCGGCGGCAAGGTATTCGTCATCAGTCTCAAGCTGCTGGTGGTACCACTGGTCTTCGTCTCGCTTGCGTGCGGGGCCGCGAACCTTGGTGACGGTGCCAGTATGGGGCGCATCGGTGGCAAGACGGTGCTCCTTTACCTCGCGACCACGGCAATCGCCATTACACTCGCCCTCACCGCCGCACGGATCGTCGATCCAGGTACGGGCATCAACATGGCGATGGCGTCCGACTTTACCGCCCCGCCGACGCCCTCACTCAAACAGGTGATTATCGACATCTTCCCGTCGAATCCTATCGACGCGATGGCCAAGGGCAACATGCTGCAAGTGATCGTCTTCGCATTGCTGGTCGGCATCGCGATGGCGAAGTGCGGGGAGCCCGGCGCGCGCATCAAGTCGACGCTCGATGACTGGAACGAGGTCATTATGCGCATGGTGATGATGCTGATGGCGGTCGCACCGATCGGTGTGTTTTGCCTGCTGATCTCGCTGTTCTCGCGGATGGGTTTCGCGACGATCCAGGAACTCCTCGCTTACTTCTTTACGGTTGCTGGCGTCCTCGTGCTGCACTTTGTCCTGACCTATGGTGCACTTATTCGCTTTTTGGCGCGGCTGAGTCCGGTCACGTTCATCCGCAACATGTGGCCTGTCATGGCCTACGCGTTCAGCACTTCGTCGAGCAACGCGACACTGCCGGTGACCCTCGAGACGGTCGAACACAAACTCGGCGTCAAGAACGAGGTCGCCTCTTTCGTCGTGCCGCTCGGGGCGACGATCAACATGGACGGCACCGCCATCATGCAAGGTGTCGCGACAGTTTTCATTGCCCAGGCCTACAACGTCGATATCGGCCTCGTCGGTTACCTGACCGTCATCCTGACAGCGACCCTCGCATCGATTGGCACTGCGGGCGTACCCGGCGTCGGCCTGATCATGCTTGCGATGGTGCTGCAGCAGGTCGACCTGCCCGTTGAGGGAATCGGACTCATCATCGGCGTTGACCGCCTGCTCGATATGATGCGCACTGCCGTGAACGTGACCGGCGACGCGACCGTGGCAACAATCGTTGCGCGCAGTGAAGGCAAGTTCGACGAGGACACCTTCAACAGGCGCGATCTGCCAGGAACCTACAACATCTGAATCTCGCGCGCCCTGCGGCAGACCTGACATGGCGAAGTTGATCCCCGAGGACCTGCCCCGGGCCGTGCGCTTGCGCGCAGCGTCGATCGGAAGCGAGGCCGAGCACTGGATCGAAGATCTTCCGGCGATAGTGGCCGAGTTGTCAGGTCGATGGGCGTTCGAGCCGGGACAGGTAATGGGTGGCGGGTCCGAGAGCCTGATTCTGCTCGTGACCCTGCACGACGGTACGCTTGCCACGCTAAAGGTAGGCATGCCCGGTGTCTGTGATTGCGCGAATGAAGCGCGGGTCCTTCGCCTCGCTGCGGGCACGCGCTACGTCGATCTTTACCGACATGACCCGGACACCAATGCGCTGCTCGTCGAAAGACTCGGAGGCTGCCTCGGCGACGAAGGGAAGACGGCGCGAGAGGAAATGCAGATCGTCTGCGATACGATGGCGCAATGCTGGATCCCGGTGGAGACGGCACAGGATCTGATGACAGGTGGCGAGAAAGCCGCATGGCTCGCGGACTTCATCGGAGAGCGCGGGCGGCTTCATCCCGGCGCCTGTGAAAGCAGCACAATCGAACGGGCGTTGTCATTCTGCGAGGAACGCGCGGCAGCTTTCGACCCCGCGGCCAGCGTGCTGGTTCATGGCGATGGCCATGCGCACAATACGCTGTCCACGCTTGATGGCACGGGTTACCGGCTCATCGATCCGGACGGACTGTTTGCCGAACCTGCCTGCGATCTTGCAACCATCATGCGGGGCTGGAATGAAGAATTGCTTGGAGGCGACAGCGTCGCGCTCGGCATCGCCCGATGCCACGACCTTGCATCACGAACCGGCGCATCGCCTCGCGCAATCTGGCAGTGGGGGTTCATGGAACGGGTCTCGACGGGACTCGTCCTGCACCAGATCGGCATGACAGACGAGGCGCGAGATACCCTTGCGATCGCGGATCGTTGGCAGGAGGTCTCGGTCTGGTGAGATCCGGGTCTGACAACCGTCTCAACATTGCCTCGTTCCACCCCGCCTGCGCTCCCACGGCCGCCGGTGTGACCTAAACTCTCGCCACCCGATTGGTCAGGACCGCCAAGCAGGTCGCGACTTTGGCCAATTTCAAGACTCATCAGCCAACTATTGCCATTTAAAACAATCGCTTACAAGTTGGCACGGAATGTGAATCTCGCTCTCGATCATGAACATTATCAACTTCTTCACGAATCACCGTGTTGCCCCGACATTGGCAATGGTGGTTATGGTTCTCGCCGGCATCCTTGCCATCAAGAGCCTGAATATCGGTCTCAACCCGACCATGCCGCCCAACCATGTGTCAGTGTCGATCGTCTGGCGCGGCGCCTCGGCAGAGGATGTGGAAAAGTTGGTCACCAACCCGGTCGAGCAGGCCCTCCGGACCGTGCAGGACGTCAAGACGATTCGTTCGACCACAAAGGATGCGAGTACTAACGTCGACGTGCAGATGCAGACCGGTGCCGATATCCAGAGGGCGATGGATGATATCAAGCAACGCGTGGCGCAGATCCAGAGTTTCCCCGTAGACATCGAGCCACCCGTCATCGCCATTCGCGAGCGTCGTGACATGGTCGCCTCGGTACTCATCAAGGGCAACGGTGATGTGTCCGAACTCGTGCCTCTTGCGCGTAACATGGAAACCGACCTGATGAACCGTGGCGCCGATGCCATCGAATTCAGCGGCCTGCCGAAGCAGGAAATTGCCATACAGATTCCATCCAGGACCTTGTTTGAAACCGGGCTCTCCTTCCAGGACATTGGTCGTGACCTCTCGCAGCTCTCGCAGGATGCGCCGGGCGGCACCGTCGGCACGGGGCAACTGTCACGCCAGATCCGCAGCCTCGACCAACGCCGTGACGCGCTTTCGTTCAATGAACTCCCGGTCGTGACCCAGGGCTCCGATCGCCTCGTGCGTCTCGGCGACATTGCAACCATCGAAAAGCGGCCCGTGGTGGACCAGCCCTTCGCAACGCAGGGCGGTGAGCCGGTTATCCAGATGCGCGTGATGAAGAACGGCACGTCCGACACGTTGAAGGCGGCCGAGATGCTGAACCAGTGGGTAGCGGATGTGACGCCGACCTTGCCGGAAGGCGTATCGGTTTCCCTCTTTGTC
>JAGRIN010000269.1 GCA_020443245.1 Pseudomonadales bacterium | reverse complement strand
TGTTGGCACGGGCAGAGCGTAAGTAGAGGTCGCGCCCGCGGCTCTTGATCCGGTCACGGCTGGTGATCTGTCCGACGATGCTTTGCTTGTCGGCATCCTTGACGTTCTGGTTCTTGTCGGGGCTGTTGACGTCGAGCCCGATTTCCTTGACGAAGGTCGCGGTGACGATGAAAAAGATGAGCATGATGAACACCACGTCCAACATGGGCGTGAGGTCGATTTCGTCTTCGCCCTGCTCCTGATTACGATCAATTAGTCTGTGCACCGCCTACTCCCGGTAAACCGCCTTTCTGGTATTTCCGAAGGATACAGCGAGGGCCCTTCTCTTTACAACCAGTTGGTCGACAACCTATTGGTTGACGACCTTCGAAACCGTCGTGTAGTGGATGCCCAGGTGGTCGCCGATCTCCATGAGGGTATATGCATGGTCGATGTGTGCGCGGCGGATCAGCTCGTTGCGCTCTGCGCGCGTCTTGTTCTCTACGTTCTTGAACAGGGCCGAGAGACTCCGTCGCCGGCGAGCGCGCTTGGGGCCGCGCTTGGCCAGTTTCTCGCCGTTCAGGATGGGTTGCATCTCGGACAGGAACCGCGGCGAGCCCAGCAACACCTGGTGCGCTCGCTCCTCCAGGGGGGATGGCTCACCAATTCCTGTCTTGACGTAGTCCTTGTACTTCTTCTGGTTCTCTTTGACGCGCTTGCCGAACGTTCCGAGCACCGCTTCGGTCGTCAGGAACGAAGGCGCCCTGACGGCACCACACGTTGCGCGATGGTTGCTCCAGCGAAATGCATGAGGAGAACGCACGACCCTTCCCCTGACGGGGTTCAGTACAACATGCCTGCAGAGGGGCAACAGGTAGGCATCGGGTTCGAAAAGAATGCTTCGGAACCTGCCCTGGAAAAGTGAACCGTCACGACCATGGCGACGATTGAAGTGTTGTGTATAAACGCCGTTCAACTGACGCATGCCCTTGGAGAGGTTTGCGTCCGGTACGTCGACGACGAGATGGTAATGATTGTCCATCAGCACGTACGCATGGACTCGCCAATTGAAACGTGAAACCACACCATCGAGGACGTTGAGAAAAACCGCACGATCCTCGTCGTCCAGAAACACAGCTTGCTCGTTGGTTCCGCGACTGGTGACATGGTAGTGAGCACCTGGAAACTCAATACGAACTGGTCTGGACATTCCTCGACTATCCCTTTCTTCTGGATTTTTTCTGGGGTGTTTTTTTCCTGACGCTTCTTCCGGGTAGTGTCGTCTTCGGCCCAAAAGGGGTTGCCATATTACATTGGCATATCGGCGGTCTCAAGTATTACTTGACTCGCCTGACGCAAGGTTAGTACTTTTGCGACACACTCAATTCGGAAGATAAAGAGGGAGAAAACGATGGCGGCCGACAAGTTTCCTATCGAAGCCGGACACATCATGATGTTTGCTCGCTCCGTCGGCGATGCGAACAACATCTATTACGACGAAGACTACGCGAAGACGACGGAACCTGGCGCGATCATCGCACCACCGACGTTCGTCCAGGCGAGCGCGCAGTTTGATCCTGACTATTTCCTGCGCCCCAAAATCGGACAGGAATGGTTCGGCTCTGCGAAGGGACCGACGGGTATCACCCAACGTTCCGGCGGTGGCGGCGGTGGAGGTGGCGGCGGCGGTCTGCACGCCGAGCAACACTATGTCTATCACCGTACACCGACAGTCGGTGATGTATTGACCGCAACGACGAAGCCCGGCAAGAGCTGGGAGAAAGAAGGACGTCGCGGCGGCAAACTGATGTTCAGCGAATCCGTCACCGAGTATCGCGACCAAAAGGGCGAACTCGTGGTCACCGCGACGAGCGTCGGTGTTCGCACCGAACGCCCCGCCACGGCAAAAGAGTAAGGGAGACAGGAAACATGGCACTCAAGGCAAGTGAACTCAAAGTCGGCGACACGTATGAAGAAGAAGTCTGTCGCAACCTGTCCCGCACGCAGATCGTGATGTATGCAGGTGCTTCCGGTGACTATAACCCGCTCCACTCAGACGAAATCTTTACGACCCAGATTGCGGGCTATCCGTCTGTTTTCGCCCACGGGATGCTTTCGATGGGGATGACCGGCAAGATGCTGACGAACTACGTGGGTGACGGTCGCCTCAAGGCTTTCGGTGTGCGCTTCACCTCACAGGTGTTTCCCGGCGCAACGCTGACGGCCAAGGCAACCGTTACCGGAATCCGCGAAGAGAACGGCGAGAAGATCGTCGATCTCGACGTCTCCACCACCAACGAAGAAGGCGTCGAAGTCGTCAAGGGCACGGCGTCTGCCCGCGTCGACTAACGGCGCAGCACAAACCGCAGTGCTTGCGGCGCAAGGCACACCTCGCCGCTGCAGGGCTGAAGGGTAACGAGGGCGACGTCAACGTCGCCCTCGATACCGATCTCGACCCTTCCTTCATATCGCCCTGCCGCCGCATCGGGCCATGAAACCCTGCCACTTGCTTCGATCCGCGTCGGCAGGAACACCTCACCATCCGGTACCGACGGGCCTCCGATATGCCAACCATCGGCGATGTCGATTTCCAGCGTGACACCGCGACCCTTGCGCTTCGATAGCACACGAATGTTTCCGTCACCCGCGAATTGAACCGGGCCGAGTTGACCCGCGCGGTAGCGGTCCACCGCACTCGCCAGGTAGCAGAATGCCGAGGGAGAAGCGCGCAACAGCCCGGCGAAGGCCGAAATCGTCTCACCAATCTTCTGCTCTATGCTGCGATCGCCGGACGTCTGCGCGAGCATTACAAGACAGGAGAGCGCCAGCGAATTGCCCGAGGCTGTTGCGCCGTCCATCGGGCTCTTCGGACGCGTAATGCGCGGACCTTGCCCCGCACCGGTCGCAAGGAAGAAACCACCGCCTTCGTCGTCATAGAAACGCGCCAGCATGGCGTCGACCAGTAACCTGCCGCGAACGTGCCATATCTCATTGCCGGTGACCGCATGCAGCGTGAGACATGCTTCCGCGAGCGCCGCATAGTCTTCGAGATTTCCGTCGATGGAAGAGGCATCCCGAAACCGGATTCGCATAAGATCGCCGGTCTGCTCATCGAAGGCGGCACCGAAGACAGACTCTGCCGCCAGTACCGCGGCATCGATCAACGGCGGCTGGTCGAGTTCGAACCCGGCAAGCGCGAGACTTTTGATCATCATGCCATTCCATCCGGTGATCACTTTCTCGTCGCGAAGTGGATGCACGCGGGTCTCCCGTGCATCGTACAGTCGCCGGTTCACCGCATCGACACGCGCGAAGAGGGTTTCTCTCGTGCAACCGTATCGATCGGCCAGTGCGTCGAAGCCATCGGGCAGGGTAAGAATATTGCTGCCCTCGAAGTTGCCTTCGGCAGAGATGCCATAAACATCGGATGCAAAAGCGGCCCCGTCTGCGTCAAGCGCTCGCAGGACCTCCTCCGGCGTCCACAAAAAGAACTTGCCTTCGTGCCCTTCAGAGTCCGCGTCGGTCGCGGAGTAGAAAGCGCCGTCCGGTGCAGCCAGGTCTCGCAGCACGTAGCCCGCAATTTGCATCGCGACACGCCGCCACGAATCGTTCGCGGTCAGCGCTGCCATGCGGGCATAGATCGGCAGCAGTTGTGCCTGGTTGTAGAGCATTTTCTCGAAGTGCGGCACGAGCCAGACGGCATCGACGGTGTACCGGTGAAATCCACCCGCGACCTGGTCGCAAATGCCGCCGCGATACATCTTGTCCAGCGTCAACGTGAGCGCGCGCTGCGCCTCGGGGTTGCCGCGGCGTTCGACATCATCGACCAGTGCCAGCAACATACACTCGTTGGGAAACTTGGGCGCGCCGCCAAAGCCGCCGTTGGCGTCGTCGAACCGCCCCAGCGCCTCGGCGACGGCCGCGGGAACGAGTTCTGCCGGCAGTTCACGCATCTCGCTCTTTGCGGCCGTGTAGCGGGCGATACCCGTCGAAATCTCTTCTGCCTGGGACAGGACATCCTGGCGTCGCTCCACCCACAGGCGTGCAATCTGTTCCAGTACAGACCTGAAGTTCGCCGGCGGAAAGTAGGTGCCCGCATAGAACGGCTTGCCTTCTGGCGTCAGGAAGTTGGACATCGGCCAGCCCCCCTGCCCTGTCATCATCTGGACGCCCGTCATGTAGACATCATCGAGGTCCGGGTACTGTTCCCGGTCCAGCTTGATCGAGACGAAATGCTCGTTGAGGAGCGCGGCAATACCTTCATCGTCGAAAGACTCGTGTTCCATCACATGGCACCAGTGACAGGTCGAGTAACCGATGGACAGGAAGACCGGCTTGTCCAGGGCGCGCGCCTTCTCGAACGCCTCGTCGCCCCACGGGTACCAGTCGACGGGGTTGTAGGCGTGCTGGATCAGGTAAGGTGACGCCTCGTTGATGAGCCGATTGGGTTCGCGCGTGGTCATGGCAACTTCTCCACCGCCGAGAGCACGACGGACTCCGTCAGGATTTGTGGCAATACCGTGGCACGGGACTCTCCCTTGCGGTAGAGGAGGTACAGCGGCACGCCGCTTCGACCGTATTCGGCCAGTTTGGCGGTGATCAAGGGATCCTCGCTCGTCCAGTCACCCTTCAGGTAACGGACGCCTTTTGCTTCGAACGCCTCACGTACCGCAGCACGATCCAGCGCGACCGCTTCGTTCACCTTGCACGTGATGCACCATGCCGCCGTGAAGTTGACGAACACCGGTGAGTCCGCTTTCCAGTCATCCAGTTTCGCGGC
>JAGRIN010000025.1 GCA_020443245.1 Pseudomonadales bacterium | reverse complement strand
GGATGGAATCGATGACCCGCGAATACTGCCCGGTGTCGACGCTGATCGGCCATCGGGTGAAGTCGGAAGTCTGGTGTTGCTTGAATGCAACGGGGAGCCTGACCGGCTCGAACAGGATCGGAATGAGTGCGTCTCGATCAGCTCCGTCGAGAGCCTCGTTCTTGACCCACTGGGAATTGACCGAGGCCGACGACCAGACAACCACCACGCACTTGGCTATCTGTATTTCGCGATCGATGGATTCCTCGAATCGCTCGCCGGGATGCAAGGCGCCATCCCACCATACCGAGAATCCTTCTCTTTCGAATGCAGCGACGAGGGGCGTCACGCGTTCGAGATCTTCCCTGGAGTAACTAAGAAAAATATCAGCCACTGCGCAGGACCAGGCGATCTGTTCTGTTCAGTCTACACGAATGACGATCTCGAGACTGAAAGAAAGTGTTGGCCGGCTGCCGTGACCCGCCTCGTCGCTCACGACTGACCGGTCCCGGGGCCGGTTGGACGCACGACTGGACAAGCGGCGCACAAAAAAAGCACACTTTCCAGATAAACAGAGGGAGAGTGAGCTTGAAACCAGGCACCAGATTGAAGAGCGCCGTGTGCGACGCGGAAGTAATGGTCATCAAGGCGACGGCGGGCGATGACCTGACCTGTGGCGGCGTAGCCATGAGCGAGTCACCGGAAAAGGGCGAGGCCAACCCCGAGCACATGCACGGCTGCGTGATTGGCAAACGCTACGTCGACGAGGCAGGCACGGTAGAAGTGTTATGCGTCAAGAGCGGTGAGGGTTCTATCTACTACAATGGCAACGAACTCATGACCAAGGATACGAAAAAGCTGCCGTCGTCCGACTGACCAATCGGTCGATGGTCGCCGGCGGGCGACTCTTGTATCTTGGCAACTTCACGAATTGAGGGAAAGAACCCACCATGCCTGACGAATCTCTGATTTTCGAAGGCCTCAAGGTGCTTGACGTTGGCAGCTGGATCGCTGCACCGGTCGCTGCCACGATGTTGGCGGACCGCGGCGCGGAAGTACTCAAGGTCGAAGTGCCGGTCGCCGGCGACGGCTATCGCAATTATGCACTCGCGCCTTTCACGCCGACCGCACAGATCAACTACACCTGGGCGCTGGATGCCCGCAACAAGCGATCCATCGCGATCAACCTCAAGTCAGACGAGGGCATGGACATTCTCCATCGGTTGATCCGCGACTGCGATGTTTTCATCACCAACCAGCCGCTACCGCTCCGGCGCGCACTGAAGTTGACCTACGAAGACATCAAGTCGCTGAACGAGACGATGATCTATGCGTCGCTGACGCCTTACGGCGAGGAAGGGCCGGACCGTGACAATGAGGCATTCGATCTCGTTGCGTATTGGAACCGGTCGGGACTGATGGACAAGATGCGGCACGGCAATACGCAGCCCGTGCAGGCACTGGCCGGTATGGGTGACCATCCAACTTCGGTCGCGATGTACGCGTCGATCGTGACGGGTTTATTGCAACGCGAGCGCACGGGCAAGGGCACCAAAGTCCACACGTCGCTGCTTGCGAACGGTATCTGGTCGGCTTCCTGCCTGATGCAGGCGCAGCTCGCGAATGCAGATTTTTCCACGATGCCAGACAAGCCGCGACTGACCGGTGCGTTATACGAGACCAAAGAGGGACGCTGGATGCAGCTCTCAATGCTACGCACGGCAGAGGCACTGGACCGGCTCTTTGTGGCGCTGGAAGCCTTTGAACTGCTGGCGGACGAGCGATTTTCGACGCTCGAAGCGCGCATGCAACATGGAGACGAACTGACTGAAATCTTTCGGGAGAAATTCCTGACGAAAACGAGCGATGAATGGCTGCGCATCCTGAAGGATGAACATGAACTGCCCGTCGAACGTGTGACCCAATTCGCCGATCTTCCGGGAGACCCCCACCTGACACTCAATCGTATTGTCAGCAAGCCGGTTGACGACATCGGTGTCGATGCCGTTATCAACGATCCGGTCAACGTGGAAGGCGTTGCGCGAGTCGGCGCGAAGAAGGCCCCCTTGCTTGGCGAGCACACAAATGACGTCCTGGGCGAACTGGGCTTCGATGCGTCCGCGATCGAGGCACTCAAGTCGAGAGGTATCGTGGGTTGAACATCGCACTCTTTCTCCAGATGGCGGCCGAGGCTTGCCCGGATCGCCGCGCCCTGACCCACGACGGGAAGCACTACACCTACGGCGAACTCTACGGTGCGGCCAGGCGGGCCGCGTACCATTTTGCGACAGCGAACGTTCACTACGTCTCGCTGCTCGACGTCTCGAGCCCGGCGGTCCCGATCGCGCTGATGGGCGCTGCGATGGCCGGCGTGCCGTACGTGCCCCTCAACTACCGTTTGAGCGAAGAACAGCTCGTACCGCTGTTCGAAAGAATCAGTCCCGCGTACCTGATCTCGGGTTCGCGCAGCGAGTCGTATGAGTTCGATGGCTGGGTGACGCAGGATTCGGCCCAATTCCTCGAAGACGTACTGAACGGTGAGAGTGTGGAAGTGACGTGGAATGAAGATCCTTCCTCGGTTGCAGTCCAATTGTTTACAAGCGGTACCACCGGCACACCCAAAGCCGCCATCCTGCGCCATGAGCACCTTGTTGCCTACATTCTCGAATCGGTGGAGTTTATGGGCGCAATGGAAGAAGAAGCTGCGCTGGTCTCGGTACCCCCGTACCACATCGCCGGTATTTCCGCGGTGATGAGCAACATCTATGCGTGCCGGCGTGTCGTGCAGCTGCCGAATTTCGATCCGGCCGAGTGGCTGCGCTTGTGCCGTGACCAGTCAGTGACGAGTGCCTTTGTAGTACCGACGATGCTCACGCGCATTATCGAGGACCTCGATCGGTCTGGCAGTGACGCAGGATCGCTCTCTTCGATCCGTTCCATCGCTTATGGTGGAGGCAAGATGCCGGTACCGGTAATCGAACGCGCGCTGCGCCTGTTCCCGGAAGTCAGCTTCACCAATGCCTACGGGCTGACGGAAACGAGTTCGACGATTACGCTGCTTGGTCCGGATGATCACCGTGCCGCGGTCGACCATGACGATTCAGCCGTACACGCTCGTCTGGGATCGGTCGGTCGGCCGTTGCCTTCAGTTGAAATCGAGATTCGCGACGAGGAGGGCAAGCGGCTCGGCCCGTGGGAAGCGGGCGAGATTTTCGTGCGAGGGCCACAGGTTTCGGGCGAATACGAGTCCCGCAGCATGCTCGACGACGAGGGCTGGTTCCCGACCCGGGACGCGGGCTATCTGGACGATCACGGTTACCTGTTTCTTTCCGGTCGTGCCGACGACGTGATCGTTCGCGGCGGCGAGAACATGTCGCCTGGCGAAATCGAGGACCTGCTGCATCGTCACCCGGCGATTGCCGATGCAGCCGCAGTCGGCATTCCCTCGGAGGAGTGGGGCGAGACGGTCGCCCTTGCGGTTGTCCTCGCTGAAGGACACCAGGTGACCGAGGACGAGATCAGGAGCCATATCCGCGCGCACCTTCGATCATCACGCGTTCCGGAGGTGATTCACTTCACCTCGGAATTGCCCTACAACGATACCGGAAAATTGCTTCGCCGCGTTGTGAGGGAATGGTTTCACGTTTGACCCGGGCCGGATCTCGACGACTCATCATCAATGCTGAACTGCTCCTGCCCGGCGGTGGAACCCGCCGGGCTAACGTTCTTATCGCAGGGGAACGTATTGAGTCGATAGATGCCGTGGCCAGTCTCGAGAACGTGACGATCATCGACGCCAGGGGCGGCCTGCTCATCCCCGGTCTTCACGATCATCATACCCATCTCGTTTCCTATGCGGCGTCGTTGGCCTCGGTCAGATGTGGCCCACCCGAAGTCATGAATGAAAGCGATCTCGCTTCAACGATTAATGCACCTGGTCGCGGGTGGCTCCGGGGCACCGGATTTCACGAGAGCGTGTTCCTGCATCTCGACCGGAATTGGCTTGACCGACATGGTCCCGATCGACCGATCCGGATCCAGCACAGGTCGGGCCGTCTCTGGATCGTGAATACACCGGCTCTCGATGCGATTGCCAGGGCCGCTGCGAGCCTCGCACCGCACGAGCAAAGCCGTCTGTCGAGCCCTGACGGTCGACTCTTCGATGTCGACGAACTGCTGGGCAACGTAATGCGTTCGATCGAACCGCCAATCGAAACCGCCAGCCGCAACCTGGCGGCACTGGGCGTTACATCGATTAACGACATGACGCCCGCGAATGATCACGAGACGTATGAATGGTTTGCCCGGCTGCAGGCATCGGGCGAACTTGTGCAGCGTGTGAGAATGTCGGGCCGGCCCGGGCTTTCGTCAGCGCGTGGCGGGTCGCGGTTGTCCGTCGGCGAGACCAAGGTTCACCTGCACGATTCGTCGCTGCCCGACATCGACGATTTTGCGGCCACCATCCGCCGCAGTCATGAAGCGCAGAGACCGGTGGCGGTGCATTGCGTTACCGAAGTCAGCCTCGTGTTCACCTTGTCTGCCTTTCACGCTGCCGGGGTTGTTCCGGGTGACCGAATTGAACACGCATCTGTGGTGCCGCCCGCACTCATAGCGCAACTCGTGGATCCAGGACTTGTCGTTGTGACGCAGCCCAACTTCATTGCCGAGCGTGGTGATGACTACCTGAGCGCGATCCCGATGGCGGAACACGATTGGCTCTATCGCGTACGTTCGCTGATTGAAGCAGGCGTTCCGGTCGCGTTCGGCACTGACGCCCCGTTTGGCCATCACGATCCGTGGCGTGCCATGTCTGCGGCGATGACACGTCGTACCGCGGCGGGAAGTCACCTCGGTCGAAAGGAGTGTGTTGACGCAGAAACTGCTTTGGCGGGTTTTCTCGGCGAACTCGGTTCGCCGTCGATCCCGCGTGTCATCGAGCCCGGCGCATTGGCCGACTGCTGCCTGCTCGACGTCTCGTGGCGAACGCTGCGTTCAAACCTTGACGCATCGCACGTGCGCATGACCATCGCTAGTGGCGACATCGTCTACTCACGCGACTGAAAGATCTCGTCGTTGTGCTCTCCCAGGTGAGGCGCCCTTCGGGATATCTGCCAGGGACTGGCGGGTAACTGGTAAGGTGCGCCGGGATAGGTGATCGTCCTGCCAAGGTCTTCGTGCAGGACATCGACATGGAAGCCGCGTGCGATAAAGTGTTCGTCCTCGAAAGCTTCTTCGGGCGAGTAGATGACGCCGACCGACAGACCTGCACGTTGGCAGCCGGTAAAGAACTCGAGCGCCGAAACCCGGCTTGCAATCAGTTGCAGGGCTTCACGGCCGGCGATGAAGATGGCCCTGATCGTGTCGTCGGTTGCGATGCGCGACAGGTCGAACGGACCCTCCCAATTCGCGCCCATTTCAAGGAAAACCGCTTCCGGGAACTCATCGACCAGGCCCACCTCAGTCAGCCACGCGTGCAGGTTCGCAAACTCGCGAGGGAACCGCGGCGGCACCCCCGTGTTCACATAGCGGCCGTCGGCACATTGCATCTGGGTCTCACCGGTCTGCTGTGTCGCCGCATGCCGGCCGGTTTGGCGCTGTACTGTTTCCTGTGCGACGAGCCACGAATAGCTTGCCGCTTCGGTTGTGACATTGAGGGCGGCGGTGATGCTGACGTCGATGAACTGTCCGATGCCGGAACCGTGCCGGTGTAGCAATGCGGTCAGTATCGACATGACCGCATAGTGGCAACCTGTGTTGTAACCCTGGTTGCCCCAGCCACGAACCGGCGGCAGCGAGTGATCATCGTACCCGCAACTCCAGGGCGGTCCACCGGCTGCCATCAGCGTGAGGTCAGTACACGGCACGTCAGAGAGCGGCTCATGCCTGCCGTAAGGTGTCACCGCGACATGAATGAGGCCGGGCCGGATATGCCGGAGGTTCTCATAGTCGAGCCCGAGGGTGCCGAGGCGTGTCGTCGGTTCGGATTCCAGCAAAATGTCAGCGCCTTCGATCAGTTCCCTGAATCGCTCCTGCCCGGTTGCATCGTTCATATCCAGCACGACGCCGCGCTTGCTGGTGTTGTAGTGCATGAAATAAAGACTTCGATTCTCGCCCGGCTCGTCGTCGACAAACGGAGGGTAGCGTCTCGATGGGTCTCCGCCGGGCGGTTCGACGAGGATCACGTCCGCACCCATGTCGGCGAGCAGTTTGCCGGCGAATGAGATCCGTTCGCTCGCGAGTTCAATGACGCGAATGCCAGTCAATGCGCTCATATCACGCCCTCCTCGCGCAATTGCCGGACTTCATCCACCGACATGCCCAGCAGCTCGGTGAGCACCTTTTCATTGTGTTCGCCGAGGCAAGGCGCGCCGTGGTCGATTTTCCAGTCCGTTTCCGAGAAGTGGACTGGATTGCCGTCAACCCGGACGTCTCCAATCTCTGTGTGGTGCGTTTGGGGCCAAAGACCGAACGCCTGGGTGGTCGGGTCCCGGTCGATTCGTTCCTGCGGTTTTTGGACAGCCGCTGCAGGAATCGCTTGCTCGCGCAAACGCCGCTCGAGATCGAACTTGTCATGCCGCGAGGTCCACGCCTTCATGCAGTCGTCCAGCTTGTCCTGCGCGCCCTGTCTCGCGGACGCATCATTGAATTCGCTGCACCAGTCTTCCTCGATCAGCGCCGCAAGCGCTCGCCAGTCATCATCATGTCGGCAGGAGATTGCGACCCAGTTGTCTTCGCCTGCCGCGGGGTAGATGCCGTGCGGCGCCATCGCTTCGAACTGACTGCGGTTTGAGTTGATGCCCTGCTCTGTGCGCATCGCGCGGCCGTTGACGGTCCAGTCGAGTAACGCGGGGCCGTTGAGCGAAAGACCCGCATCAGTGCAAGCGAGATCGACCCATTGTCCTTCACCGGTTCGCTGGCGATGAATCAGGGCAAGCATGATGGCCATCGCCATATAGTATCCACCGGTGTGATCCATATAGGAGTAGCCCCAGCCCGCGGGCGGCATACCCGGCAGTGCCGATGAAAATGTGAGGCCTGATACGGCCTGCACAATCGGCCCCCAGGTCTTGAACCGGCTATAGGGTCCGCGGTGGCCGAACCCGCAGTTCGAGACGTAAACAATATCGGGCTTGATCTGCTTGAGCGATTCATAGCCAAACCCCCATTTTTCCAGCACACCCGCGGCAAAGTTCTCGGTGACCGCATCGGACTCGCGAATGATTTCACGGAGAATCTCCTTCGCTTTTTCGGTTCGCAGGTTCAGCGTGATGCCGAGCTTGTTGGGGTTGTGATTGTTGAAAGCGCCGCCCAGGTCAATGCCGCGACGTTCGTCCTTGAAGGGCGAGCCGCCGCGAAGAATGTCCCAACGGCCCTCGTTGACCGGGTCTTCGATGCGGATGACTTCCGCGCCGAAGGTGGCGAGCCATCGAGTTGCGCCGGCACCTGCCAACTGCCCTGTGAAGTCGCAGATTCGAAAACCAGACAGCGCTGACGTCATGTCACTTCTTCCTTCTTTCTTCAATTCGTGATTTCGTCGATCAGGCCCCATGCGAGGGCATCCTCGGCACGAAGTTCCGCGCCGGATATCGCGAGCCAGTTGGCGCGGTGGCGCCCGATTCGCCGCGGGATACTGACACAGCCGCCCGCACCGGGAATGAGTCCCATCGCGACCTCAGGCAGCCGAAAGAACGCATCGCGTGTCGCAGCAATATGTCCTGCAAATGCAGGCAGTTCGATACCGGCCCCAATGCAGGCCCCGTGGAGCCTGAATGTATAACGACCTGAATGGGGGGCGAGTACCTGTGCCGGCATGCGAGCCTGTCGAATCCTGTGCGCCTCGGTGGTATCAGTGCATGAGCCGAACTCTGTCAGGTCGCCCCCCGCACAAAAGCAAGGGCCAGAACCGGCAACGACAACTTGCTGGATAGTATTGTCCATCGCCACGAGCTGAAATGCCTCGCGCAGGGCGTCGCGCATTGTGACGGACAAGGCATTCCGGTTGGACGGATTGTCGAGCGTGATGTGTAGCCGCGAACCTTCGCGCAGAAGCCTGAGTGGACTTCCTTCACTGGAGGCGGTGCCCCGGGACCGCTCTCGGGACTCGCGGTAGCCGGTCAGCCAGGTCGCGAATTCGTCACCTCCCTGCAACGTCGCGTAGCCAAGTGACTCGACGGCGAGTGCAAGCGGTATCGGCAATTCCATACAAGCCCGGGTCACCCGGGTGAGAACCGAAGCGGCGGCCGGATTCTGCCTGATTGCCGTGGATACCGTCTCAAGCTCGGCTTCAGAGGTCAGCGCGAGATCGAGCGCTTCGTGCAGCACGCGATTTTCGTCGACCAGCCCGACGACGGGCACTGTCTGGTCTGTGAGCCAGGCACCGAGGCGTGCCGCGTCAGCCTCGGGTAGTGCGCCGCCGCGCAAGTCCAGGCACAGAAAGGCCTCGCCGGACGCGTCTGCCCAATCAGGTTCCCGGCTGAGTTCGTCTAGCGATTGGAACGAAAACACAGAGTTCACTTGCAACCATTCTCGTTATTTAGGTACAACACAAAGGAACAAATCAAGTTCATGAGCCAGTTTCCGAGAGGAGGGTCGCCATGCCTGAGCCATTGGATGGCATCACTGTCGTTGAAATGACGGTTGCTGTGCAAGGTCCGGCCGCCGCCCTCTACCTCCGCGACATGGGTGCCGAGGTCATAAAAGTCGAACCGCCGCTTGGCGACCCGAGCCGCTATGGCCGTGGACGACAAAACGAGACACCTGCCGGCACGATGGGTCCGCAGTTTGTTGCGGTCAATCGGGGAAAGCGTTCGATTTGCGTCGACCTTGGCACCGAGCAGGGCAGGCGGGTCATCCATGCGTTGCTGGCGAACGCCGACGTGTTTCTCACCAACTATCGCGAACCGGCGCTCCTCAAGATGGGCCTCGGCTATGACACGCTTCGCGAAAAGTATCCGCGATTGATCTATGCGTCGGTGAACGGTTTCGGCCCCAGGGGCGCGGATGCCGACAAGGCAATGTTGGACGGTGTGGCGTCCAGCAGGGGCGGCCTGGTTTACCACACCGGACACGATGACAGGCAAGCGAGCCTTCCCGGGGCAATCATCATCGACACCGCCGGCGCGATGCAGCTCGCTTTGGGCGTCATGACGGCACTGTTTGCACGTGAGCGATATGGCCACGGTCAACGCGTCCAGACAAGTGCGCTAGGTGCCACGCTCTGGTTGCAGCAATGGGAACTGACGCACACCGCAATGACCGGCGCGAATCTCGTGCGCGATGGGAGCCATCACCCGAACATACGAGGCTTCTACGGCATCTACGGAACAAAAGACGGAGGTGCCATCATGCTGGCGCAGGTGATGGACCAGGAGGGCTGGGACGCTTTGTGCATTTTTGCTGATGCACTCGAGCTGTCGCTCGACCCGAGATTCCAGACTCCGGGCCAGCGACTCGGCGAGGGCATCAGCGAAGAAGATTCGATCGAGGTCAGGAGTATCCTGCGCAATGCGTTTTCGAAGAAAACGACCGACGAGTGGGCAGACTTTCTGTATACCCAGCCGGAAATCATCTGGGAACGCGTGCGGAGTTGGGAAGACGTCCTCGAGGACAGGCAGAACCACGACAACGACTACCTGACAGAGGTTAATGTCGAAGGCGTTGGCACGACGCAGACCGTCGGTAACCTCGTATCACTCAGTGAGACGCCCGGCAGCGTCAAAGGTGACCCGCCTGTGCTCGGTGAAGCCAACGATGAAGTGCTGGCGGGGCTCGGTTTCGATCAATCGGAACGCGAAGCGATCGAATCACACGCGACCCGTACCCGTGAAGAGTTCCTTGCCATTTTGCAGGCAGTTGCCGACTCGGTCGGCGCTGACCCTGAGTAGCGGCGAACGAGTCTGCCCGATAGCTTGCATTCCCACTCGCCTGTCGGTGACGCGTCGATGCGAAACCGTTGGGACGAAGGTTACTCGTCAGGTGAATCGTCTTCGAAGATTGTCTCGATCGGCATATCGAACAACCGGGAGGCGCGGAAGGCGAGTCTTAGGCTCGGGTCGAACTTGCCCGTTTCGATCGCGTTGATGGTTTGCCGGGACACCGCGAGCGCCTCGGCAAGTTGTGCCTGCGTCCAGTTGCGTTCCGCGCGCAGAACCTTCAGTCGGTTCTTCAACGGTAGCGCCTCATGCCGAACATGACGCCACCCAGGTAGGTCAATCCGATGAAGATGACGAGCATCGATATCTCGGCATCCCCCGGGATGAGATTGGCAATGTCGAGGTTGGAGTAGCCGAGGCCGCCGACCAGGCCGACTCCCAGTGCCAACGCCATCGCATCGAGCTGCACCTTGCTTTGCATCTCGTCGAGGCTATCCAGGTGGCGTTTGTTTGCGCGAATCATACCGGCACCGATTGCCAGGTTTGCCAGGATGGCTGTCCAGGACAGGACGTCGTTGCCTGGCCACCATGCTGTCGGTCCAAATGTCGCCAGCGCCATTGTCAGGACCCAGGCCGCGGTCCAGTAACCGAGTTCAAGCGTACGCCGCGCAATATTCGCAGCAAAGCGATTGGGTTTCTCTGAAGAGACCATCTGTCTATACCTTTTGTCATAATGTAAAGTATTAGTGACATAAAGGTAATGTTCAGCCGACAATAAGTCAAGTTTTATGTACATTGGCAATTGACAGGAGCCGGCGACGGGACTGCTACAAGCGAGGCTGATACAAGCGAGAGGGGCGGGCGATGATCCTGACAGAACCATGTCAGGAGCGCTGTGCTAGTCTGGCTCGTCCCACCGGAGACGCACCATGATTACACTCGTTACCTTTCCCCCGGCATTCGGCCTGCGGAATGTCAGCCCGTTTTGCCTGAAAACGGAGATGGCGTTAAAGCACCTCGATCTTGCATTTCAGATTGAGGAACAAGCGGACCCCCGCAAGGCGCCGAAGGGGAAATTGCCGTATGTCGTGATCGAAGGTCAGAAGCTGGCCGACTCTGAACTGATTCTTCAGCGACTTGACGAGATGACGCAGGGCAAGCTCTTTGGTGACCTGACGCCCGAAGAGCGAGCCACAGGCGCGGCATTTACCAGACTCGCAGAGGATCACTTGTATTGGATCATGGTCGCAAGTCGCTGGCTCGACCCTGACTGGTTCCCTCATGTTGTGAGCGGGTTCTTCGGGTTTGTGCCGGGGCTGATCAGGGCCTCGTTTCGAGTTCTGCGCGCCGACAGGTAGAGCGAACGTATGAGTTACATGGCCTGGGTCGCCATACGCACGAAGAACAGGAAGGATTCGCCCGCCGCGACCTTGCGGCGATTTCCGACAAGGTTTCCGGTGGACGGTTTATTGCCGGCGATCGACTGACCGTATATGACTTTGCGGTGGCGTCTCTGCTATCCGGCTTGCTCGACAACCAGCCACCAACCTGGCTCACACGCGTCGCCGAAGAATACGGGGCATTGCGTGATTATGCGGATCGTGTGCAGGCACAAGTCGGGATCTTTGGCCGGGCCTGATCGAACGCTGTCCTGAAGGGTTTGTCGGGGTGCCTCACAGCAAGTCGAGTTGCCCCATCCAGTCCGCCAGCCTTTCGATCCACGTATCGCTCGGCAAGTGTTGCTTGCGCATTCCGAAACCATGACCACCCCTGGCGTAAAGATGGACTTCGGCAGACTTGCCGGCGTTGCGCCACTTTTCGTAGAGCGCGACGGTGTCGGCGGCGAGCCCCAATGGATCATCCGAGGCAGCAAGTGTGAACAGTGGACACGCGTCTTCCGGAACTTCTTTTGTCTCGAAGCCGCGGATTGGCGGATAGATCGGTGCGGCAAAGTCGGGACGCGAGGTGGCGTCGTACTCGAGCGCGCAACTTATTGCCACTGCGCCACCCGCAGAGAAGCCGATGACGCCGAGCCTGTTTGCATCGATGCCGAACGTCTTTGCCCGCTCGCGGGCATAGGCGAGGGCGCACTTCCCGTCGGCGAAGGCGAGTGGTGTAACGTGGCCACTGATTGTGGCCAGATCCTTGCCGCTCGTCATGTCCGTGACGAGATCCTTGACTGCATCTTCGGTGCGGCTCGGTACCAGTCGATACCTGAGGACGAATGCGGTCACGCCTTTTGCGTTGAGCCACCTCGCAACATCGTTACCTTCGCTGTTAATCGACAGGGCATGAAAGCCGCCACCCGGGCAAATGACTACGCCCGTGCCGTTCGGCTTTTCCGCGGGGAAGTAAGTCATTGCGGGCTTCGCGACGTTCGTCACCACCTCGGTGCCGAATATGTCCGAGAAGTATTCCCGCTCCCCGAAGGGCCAGGTGACGTCACCGGGCGGTACGGTAACGGGTAGTTGGATGTCGGTTGTCATGGCGGTAATCACCTTGGCACAGGGCGGATCCGGCAATAGTACATTTGCCAAGGCGACACCCCAAGGCTACTCTTGCTTGATGGAAACAGTCCTCACGGCCGAAGACGCACCCACAGCGGTTTTTACACCAGCGGAACGTCGACGAGCCATTGTCGCAGCGACTGTGGGCAACGGGCTGGAGTTTTATGACTTCATCACGTTTGCATTCTTCGCCATCCAGATTGGCCACACCTTCTTTCCCTCAGAGAACGCCTATCTCTCGCTCATGGCCTCGTTGGCGACGTTCGGCGCTGGTTTCATAACAAGACCTCTGGGTGCATATGTGCTCGGTGGTTACGCCGACCGTCACGGCAGGAAAAGCAGCATGCTCATCAGCATGACGATGATGGGGTTCGGGATCCTGCTACTGGCGCTTACGCCGGGCTACGCCACGATCGGTTATGCGGCGCCCGTCATCGCGGTGTGTGCGCGCCTTATTCAGGGATTCGCACTGGGCGGGGAAGTGGGTTCGGCCAGCATCTATATGATGGAGAGTTCCACGGCGCAGCGTCGCGGTTTTACCATGAGCTGGCAGGGCGCAAGTCAGTCGATTGCGGCCACGATAGGCTCGCTCGTGGGTCTCGGACTCGCGTTTGTGCTCACCGATGATGAACTGTCGTCGTACGGATGGCGTATCGCATTGCTGCTGGGTGCGACCATCGTTCCGTTCGCGCTGTGGATACGCAACTCTTTGCCTGAAACGATGGAGATGGAAGACACCGCTCCGGTGCCGAACAACGGCCTGCGCTCCTACCTGCGTCCGATCGTGTGCGGCTTCCTGATTATTGGCAGCGGTACGATTGCAACGTACATCTTCCAATACATGGCGACGTACGGGCAGAACACGCTGGGTCTTTCCGCCACGTTGTCTTTTGCAGGGGAATTTGCCAACAACGGCATCAGTGTTGTGACGGTGATCATCGGGGGAATCCTGAGCGACCGACACGGACGCAAGTTGCTGATGACCGGCCCGCAGCTTCTCTTCTGCCTGTCGATCGTGCCGTGTTTCATATGGCTTACAACAGAGCGGGATGCCGTTTCCTTTATTGGTGCAAACCTGATCCTCTCCGGCGTGACCGGGTTCATCTATGGTTCTGTCTATGCGGCGATCAGCGAGAGTATTCCGCGCGAGGTTCGTGCGCGTGTTTTCGCATTGGTGTACTCGATTCCGGTTGCAGCCTTCGGCGGTACCACGCAGCTTGTTGTGACATGGCTGCTCGAGGTTACAGGAGAGCCGATGTCGATCGCGTGGTATTTGACGGCGATCTCGTTCATCGGCCTCGTTTCGATGGCCATGTTGAGGGAAAGCGCACCGTCGGTTGTCTCAGCAAAGGGCGCACCGGCGGCGCAAACCTGATTACTTGCTAGCTGCCGCGACGATCAAAGAACGCCTCGCTCAGGGCCCAGAGCCTGTTGGCCACCTCTGGGTCTCTCGCCTCCTCGCTCGCCGCCACACGCTGGCAGTGGGAGAAGTAGTTGCCCCGTATCTCGTCGGCCTTCGCACGGGCGGCACAATACACGGTGGTCGAAGCACCCTGGTCCGGATTCTTGGTGAACGGGCTGAGCAATTTGATCAGAAGACCCAAAAAGCCCGCGTAACGGCCGATCTCGGTTGTGATCAGCGCACCGGGATGCAGTGAGCAAGCGCTGAGTCCCTGCGGTCCATAGCGCCGCTGCAATTCGTTGGCAAACAGTACGTTGGCCAGTTTTGCCTGGCCGTAGGCGGTCAGCGTCGAGAACGAACTTTCGGTCAGCGGAAATCGATCGAAGTCGAGTTTCTTCGGCGAGCGGTGGGATTCACTCGACACCATCACAACCCTGGGGTCGTCGGATTCGAGGATTCTCTCGAGCAGTTTTGTCACCAGCGCGAAATGGCCAAAGTGGCAGACACCAACGCAGAGCTCGATGCCGTCGACCGTCTGTTGGTAGCGTGAAGGGACGATCCCGGCATTGCAGATCACAACGTCGATGGGGCCCTGTGACAATGACTCGCAGAACGCCCCGATACTGGCCAGGGACCCGAGATCCAGTTCGAGGTTCTCGACGCTCGCACTTGGATGGACTTTGCTGATTCTTGCTGCTGCATCATCGCCCCGCTGACGGTCCCGACATCCGAGCACGACACTTGCGCCTGCACCGGCCAGTGCGCGCGCGGTCTCAAAGCCGATACCGGTGTTTGCGCCAGTAACGATGATTCGCTTGCCCGTCAGGTCGACGCCAGAAAGCACCTCCGCAGTGGTACTCCTGCTCCCGAATTTGCCTGTCATGAAGTCTCCCATCTGATCGTTGTGTTACGACTGGTATCGCGTTGCAACAGCGATCCTGAGATCATGCACGTGTCAGGGCCCACATCCAAGATGTCGGTCACCATGCAACAGGGGAATACCGTGAACGGGGACACCACCGATTCGCTTGCCGTCGACTACTACTCCGACATCCTGTGTGTCTGGGCCTGGATTGCGCAGCGGCGTAACGAGGAGCTTCTGGCGGAGTGGAAAGATCGTATCGTGCTGCGTCATCACTTCGTGAACGTCTTTGGCAATACGGCTGACAAGATCGGCGTGCGATGGAGCGACCGGGGCGGGTACGAAGGATTCGGCGAGCACGTCGTGTCGTCGGCAGCACCATACGAGTCCGCGCCGGTCAGGCCGGACATCTGGCGATCAGTACGGCCGACGACATCTGCCAATGCGCACACGATCCTGAAGGCAGTCGAGCTGAACAATGGTCCCGACCGCGCGAGCGACTTCGCCCTGGTTCTTCGCAGGAGCTTTTTTGTAGACAACGCGGACGTCGGCCGGCTCGAGGTGTTGTACGGGCTTGCGCAAGCGCATGAGATTGCGGTGCGGCCGTTGCAAGCGTCGATCGCGTCGGGAGAGGCAATTGCAGCGTTGATGCAGGACTATCACCGCTGCCAGGAACTCGGCATCAAGGGTAGCCCGTCATGGATATTGAACGAAGGCCGGCAGGTGCTCTTCGGCAACGTGGGCTATCGTGTTTTGAACGCCAACATTGCCGAGCTCATGAAACATCCCGGACAGGAAGCCAGCTGGTGTTGAGCCCTCCTGCGCGCGGGCCGCGTGGGAGTGAACGGCTATTCAGAACCGGTCGGTTGTTGCTGGGTGATGCAGTGGATATTGCCGCCGCCGAGCAGGATTTCTCGCCCCGGTACGGCGACCAGTTCTCGATCGGGAAAGAGAGCGGCCAGCGTTTGTTGGGCTGCCTGGTCGGCTGGATCGTCAAATGACGGGACGATGAGACCGCGATTGCAAAGATAAAAATTGATGTAGGAGGCCGCGAGGCGCGTACCCGCTTCACGAGGCGCGGCGACACCAGAGACATCGATTGTACTGACTTCCTCTTCGGTGGCGTGCATCGGTTTTGGCAGTGGAACCAGGTGCACCTTCAGTGATCGACCCTTTGCGTCCGTAGCGGATTCCAGGACCTCCCTTGCTGCAGCGCTCCTGGCGTACTGCGGATCTGCCGCGTCGTCGGTCCAGGCAAGCGCAACCTCGCCTGGACGAACGAAGCAC
>JAGRIN010000268.1 GCA_020443245.1 Pseudomonadales bacterium | reverse complement strand
CGACCTGCTCGCTATCCTGGTCGAGGAGCCGCACAGGGCAATCTCACGGGAAGAAATCGCTCGCCGGGTTCTCGGCCGGGAATGGAATCCCGACGATCGCGGCGTCGACGTGCTAGTGAGCAAACTGCGGGGCAAACTGAGCAACCTGAACGGACCGGAAATCATTCGCTCGCTACGCGGCGTCGGTTATCAATTCGTCGCCGGATTGCAGTTCGAATAGGGGGAGGGAGAGGTGACAAACTCGCCGGAGACCGCGAGACTTCCCATCTGCGCGGCCCCGGCGGAGTTGCTGGCCGGCGCATGACGCACCAGCCCAGATCTACAGGTCCGGAGAGGCAGTACCGACTTCCCATCGCGCACCGCATCACGTCTTGCAAACCTTTTGTGGACGCGCATCTTACTCGTGCATGCAGAATCCGCAAGCGTTTTCTTCACTTTTCTTCCATTTTGTTGACGAGCGGTCAACCTGCCCTATTCCTATTGCAGGACCAGCGCATCGAGCCAGCCAAGCAAGCGACGCAAGTCGCTGGTGTCTTCGATGTATCGCTTTCGGGTATCCACCCTGAGAGAAGCCGCGGCATCTGCTTCCAGTGAACGCGGGAAACACGGATACGGGTCACAAAGGATACGCAGGCGTGTGCAGTCCTGGTGATCGAACACCAGCGCGAGGGTTTCGAACAGGTCCGCGAGCCCGGCAATCGACGTCAACTGTCCTCCCTGCGTGAGCCCCGCCTGCCCCAGCGCCCGGCCCAGTTGCTCCTGGACCCACGGGTGACCCCGCAGCAAACGTCTGCCCGAAGGTCCGGTCACCTCGCGCGCCAACGCCGCGATAGCCTTAGCGGGAAGCTGGCCGATCAGGTGGTAACCAATCTCGAACGCCTTGACGAGTCCCGGTTCCTCGCGCAGGAAGCTGTCTACCATCGCGTCTTCGCTGTCGAAGGGTTCTTCGACCAGGCAGAAATCGATGCCGAGATTACAGGTCGCGTAAACGGCCTTCGCCGCCTCCTCCTCGACAAAGCGCCCTCCCTGAACGTCGGTTCCTGAAACCAGGACATTTGACAGGTAGACGATCTCATCGAGCCGTGCCTGGCAAACCAGGGGCGAGTCGCTCGCCAACGCCGCGAGCAGCTTGCGAAGCCGATTCTGCGTCGGTCCGGCAGGTCCCGCCAGCCTTGCCTGCACGGGTGCCCGCACGAGGATGTGCCGGGATTCGAGCAGTGAGTCCAGTTCGTCCCAGACTTCGTCCCGGGCAGGGACCTCGTCACCTCGCGTTTCGAGATGAGGGTCGGTTGACGTCGTCGCGCGGTCCTTGCCATCGGTAGGCGGCTGTTCCCGCTCTGCCTGCAACCGCCGAAGGTAGCGTCTCGATCCGTCGTCATAGACTGCGCGAATCAGCAAGTCATCGATGGACGCCTCCCTGGCGGTACCAAGAAACAAGGTCGAATCGAGAGGCGTGACGTAACCCTTGCGCTGACGCTCATCCTGTCTCGTCCACGAGACATCCCGGTCCAGCAGATCGTCGTCGTTGGTAAGGCTGATGCCGTCGACACCGATGGACCGGTGTGCGCACAGTCGTGCCAGGACGCGCTCGGCAAACTCGGGTTCCCCGGACCAGAGTTCAACGAGCAGGTCCTGAACCTCGGGCCAGTTATCTTCGGATTGAGGCATCACGGCATGGTGGCCGTAACTCTCAAAGGCACCGGCGATCCCGATCTCTTCCATGTCGACCACCACGATATAGGGCACCAGGGCACGCGAGACGATCTCTTCCCCGAGTCCGGCGAGCTTCTCGGCCATGAAACTGCCGCCCTGCTCGCGCCAGATCGCAACCCACTCGAACAAGCGCTCCGGATCGAACACCTCCTCGCGGGCCTCGTTCAATTGCCACAGGTCCGTCTCGACAAGTTCGCGCATCTGCGAAGGCGTGACGAGCGCCATGAGTTCTCCCGCATCTTCCTTGCCGACCTCATCGACGAGGCGGGCCAGGGTCCGGGAATCGAGATTGGCGATATAGGCGGGAAGTCGGGGATTGGAAAGCAACGTCTCGACCAGCGCGCGTCTTGGTCCTCGTGCCATGGCAGCATCCCTCAGAGTGAGCGGACGTGCATTTTCCACATCACGCGGCCGGCGTTAAGTCTGAAAATCCGGTGAATTTCTTGGTATAATGGTTCCACACATCAGGGCCGCGTAACGCGGTCCTCCACGTCAAGCCCTGACGGAAACCACGCCATGCACGGATTGCCGGAGACGTTCTTTGCCCGGCAGGATGAGTCGCCGGACGAAGACTTCTACCGTGAGCCCCGGCTGACGACCCACATCGACGACGCCACGATTGATGCACTCACCACGTTTTACCGTGAAGTGCTTTCTCCTTCAGATCGAGTCTGCGACCTCATGTCTTCGTGGATTTCCCACCTGCCGGACGACGTCAACTACAACCGCGTTGTCGGACTCGGCATGAACGAGGCGGAACTTCGTCGCAACCCGAGACTCGATGAACTCGTCGTCAGGAACCTGAACGAAGACCCGCACTTGCCGTGGCCGGACGGACATTTCGACGCGCTCCTGATCGCCGTCTCCGTGCAGTACCTGACGCGTCCGTTCGAGGTGTTCCTGGAAATCGGCCGCGTTCTGTCGCCGGGCGGGCGCTGCATTGTCGCCATGTCCCATCGCCTGTTCCCGACCAAGGCAATCTACGCGTTCCATGTCCTTGCGCCGCAAGAACGGTGCCGTCTTGTCGGGAGTTACATGGAGCTGGCAGGCGTTTTCAAATCAATCCAGGCTTTTGATCGTTCACCTCCCAATGCCGATCCCCTCTGGATTGTCGTTGGCACAAAATCCAGAGCGGAGTAATCAATGGAATTTCGAGACGTCGTCAAAAGGCGCAGGATGGTCCGGCATTTCTCAACCGAACCCGTATCACACGACGCGCTCGTTCGCATCGTCGATGCCGGCAGCCGGGGACCGAGCGCCGGCAACAGCCAGGGTCACGACTTCGTCATCGTGACCGAAGCGGGCACCCGCGCGAGAATCGCGGCATTGTGCGGCGAGCAGGGCTACGTCAGGCAGGGCTTCGACCCCTTTCTGTCTGAAGCGCCCGTCCATATCGTCCCGTGCATTCGTGAGGCGACCTATCACGAGCGTTACCAGGAGTCCGACAAGGTCAACGATGACGGCACGGAAATCGAGTGGCCCGTACCGTTCTGGGTCATGGACGGCGGCGCCGCAGTGATGCTGGTCCTGCTCGCGGCCGTCGACGAGGGTCTCGCCACTGCTTTTGTCGGTACGTGGGAGTTGGACGGGTTGCGTAGCGAACTCGGCATCCCCGCCGATGTGACACCCCTGGGTGTCATCGCGCTCGGGCACGCGGCACGAGAGAAACGCTCCGTCTAGCTCGCGCGCGGAAGGCGGCGTGCGGACAGTACAGGTCATTGGGGAAGCTGGTAGGAATGCGCACTTTCCCGCTCGACCAGATCCCCGCGATCGATGTGCGATTTCCCGGCCTGTCATCACGTTCAGCGCTGGTGTCCGGCGGCGAACGCGGCATCGGTCAGGGTATCGCCGCATTTCTTGCACGCCAGGGGATGCGCGTGACGATTGCGGGCATATCGGAAGAGGAAGGCGCGTTTGCGCAACGTGAATTCGCTGAACAGGGCCTGGACGTACACTTCGTCCATGTCGACCTGTCCGATGAAGCGGCAGTCGAAGGACTCGTCGACGCTTTGCCCGAAAACGGCGTCGACCTGCTGGTCAACAATGCCGTACGAAACCACATCGTGGACTTTCTCGAGTACGGCGATGACACCTGGGAGCGCATCTTCGAGAACAACATGAAGATGACGTATTACCTGTGTCGACGCCTTGCGCCAACCATGGTCGAGCGCCGGCGTGGAAACATCATCAACATCTCGTCTGTCGGCGGGCTTCGCGCGCATCGGCAGTCCGTCGCGTACAATGCGACCAAAGGCGCCATCGATGCCATGACACGTGCACTGTCACTGGACCTCGCGCCACACGGTGTGCGTGTCAACGCGGTCGCACCGGGCGCCATCATCAACCGGCCAGTAGACGAGTCGACCCAGGCTTTCCGTGAAAGGCAGGCTTCGGGCATTCCCCTCGGCCGCGTGGGCACGGTCACCGATGTCGCCGCACTGGTCGGGTTCCTCGCTTCCGACGCGGCATCCTACATTACAGGCCAGGTCATCTATGTCGACGGTGGTCTCACAACCCAGCTCACGCCTCCCGGCATCTATATCTAGTGGGCATGGGCCCTTCGTTGACCTGAATCAAGCGGTGGCACTCGTCCACATCGTAAAGTTTGATCAAAGCACCTGAAATCGCTGACTCACGGGAGAAACAGATGAAAGTCGAGACAATTGCCGATGTCATCCACTGGACACGGGAGTTTCACCGTCTGCTGTCGAACTGCCTGCAGCGCGGTCAATCGGCGAGCAAAGAGGAACGGGTTCGTATGCTGCTCGGCTATCTCTCGGAACACGAAAGCAAGCTTGCCGATGTACTCGAGGATTTCGAATCACGAGGCGAGACCGGCGCACTGCACACCTGGTCGTACGACTACCTGGACGACCACCCCGTCAAACCGCATCCCGATTGCGACAAGGCATACGATGAGATGACCGCGGAAGAAGTCATGCAGCAGGTCGAGCACGAGCACAACCAGATCATCGGCCTTTACAAACACCTGCGCGGACGCATCGATACCCCCTCCGCCGTCGACGTCATCGACCAGCTCATCTCGCTCGAAGAGCACGAGGCCATGAGAATGTCACAA
>JAGRIN010000267.1 GCA_020443245.1 Pseudomonadales bacterium | reverse complement strand
GGGCGCGCCGGGGGTCGTGACCTTATACTCTGGCGCGCCCCAACGCGTGCCGGGATGGCGGAACTGGTAGACGCGCCGGACTCAAAATCCGGTTCCCGCGAGGGAGTGTCGGTTCGATTCCGACCCTCGGTACCACCCGTTGCGTTTTCGTGCACCGCTGAATCGTGTCGGGCTGGGCGCCCCCGTTCGATTCCGACCCTCGGTACCATCTTTATCCTTGGCGACTTCCCATCATTCCGCCAACGGATTCACAATCCCCCGCTCTCGCCTCCCTTCTATATGCGAGACCAGAAACTCAAACGCAAACCCAATCTCCTCAGACGGAATCTGCGGATGCAGCCCTGGATTGGCATGAATGCGCTTGTCCTTCGACGCGAACAGGTCAAACACCTTGAGGTAGCCCTCGCGGTTGAACAGTTCGTCTTCGAGTTGCATCAGAAAGAGAATCGGGCAGGTAATCTTTTGCGCGGCAGCGACGAACTCATCACCATGTGGGAAGTTGTCCTGGATGCCGAAAAGCCCGAGCGTTGCGACGACGACGTCATCACGTGACGCGACGAGCGGGATGCCGAAGATGGAGCCCATGGAAAGACCGAAGTAGGCGAGCTTGCCCTTGCCGATTTCCGGCAATGCCTGCGCGGCGTCGATCGCAACCGACCATTCCTCAGTCATGTCGGTGAGTGCCTCATCGCGACGAAACTCCGGGAAAAACGCGGTTCGGCCTCCCTCGCCCACTTGCCGCAAGCCATGAACCGGGCCGTCGAGCGAAAGCACCGGCAGGTTTGCCTCGGTGACGAAGCGATGGGCCAGGTGGCATATCGGTGCCTGATATCGGTCACCGGATGCGCCGTGGCCGAAGCACATCAGCGTTTGGCTTGCTGGTTTGCCGGCAGGCAACCAGACCGCACCAGTGATGTCACGCTTGCCCTCACGTGTGATACGAAACTCCCGCGTGGGGTTACCGCTTGTGTCGGTCGCCTCGTTCCATTCGATCATCAGAGCACCATCTGCGTTTGAGTGACGATCGCGACAGGCTTGCCCTCTTCTGTCGTGATCTTTGTTTGCCACACGGAAGTGCGGCGACCGACGTGCACCGGGGTGGTCTCGGCGGTCACAGTCGTTCCTTCTTTGGCCGCGCCGAGAAAGTTGGTCTTGCTCTCGATGGTCGTCGTGGCCTTGCTGCCCTCAGGCAGGTTCAGGAATGCGCCGACTGCGCCCAGTGTATCGGCAAACGCCATGATGGCCCCGCCATGCATGATATGGCCGGTGGTGCAGATGTCTGCGCGCACCTGAATGCGTGCGACAACCTTGTCTTTCTCGGCGGACACGATGTCGACGCCGAGCAACTTCGAAAACGGCATCAGGTCCGCGATGCTCTCCGCCACAGTCTCTCTCCCTCAGTCAGTCAGATAACCACGCCGCCGCGTCATCTATGTCCGTGAAGACCTGGACGTCTCCCGGCGCCTGTGTCTCCAGGGTCTGTTGCCACATACGAGCCAGGCCGAAGCCCAGCTTGCTGCTCATAATCACGGCGGCCTTGCCGGCACCACCACCATGCGCCTTCTGCGCGGCGACGCCCTGGCCTACCATCGTCCTGATATCGCCGGTGCTGAAGTTCTCGACATCGAGTTCCCGATGATCGAGGAACAGCTTGCAGCCGGGATACCAGCCGGGGTGACTGTATATTGCCTCGCGCATTGCCGAGAAGCCCTGGAGGGTCGCTTCGCCACGCGTGACCACGCGAACCCATCCGGCCTCCTCGTCGAAGGTTACGTCATGCTGCATCAGGTCAGGGTTCCTGCTGCTGTTTTCTACCACTTACGGGTCGCTTTCTACGGGAAACGGCCCTTCCTCAAAGGCTTCATCATGGTAGCCTTTTGCGCCAATCTCAAGCGCCAACTGACTCTGCGTTGGCTCGCCCCTCGCGAGCCGACGCACAATCCCCGCAAAGTCGAACTGCGGGGACCATCCCAGTTCCACGCGCGCGCGTTCATTGACGTAAACACGCTCGATATCGTCGAACATCTGCCACCCGAGCTCCTGGTAGACGTCGCGGTAGTGGGGTACGTACTGCGCCACCACTTCGGGCGCGTTGCCCCTGAGCCGTCGCAGGTCACGCTGCTTCAAGGGCGTGGTGGCCGTGATGATATAGCGACCGAAACCGATTTCCGGCGCACGCGCCGCGGCACACAGTTGCGCGTCAACAACGTCCTGCACATCCACGCGACGATACAGGTACTCGTTCGCCTTGATGTTGTCATCGGAATACTTCGCGCGAATCGCCGCATTGTCATCCTCCTCCGGGAAGAAACGAGAAGTCCGCAGGATGACGACCGGCAATCCGTGGCGTTTGTGAACAAGGTGGCAAATGCCCTCGGCCGCGAGCTTGGTCACGCCATAGATATTTTTCGGCACCGGTGCGAGCGATTCGGTGACCCACGCAGCCGGCTCGGTAACGGGCGGGCGCAACGCCTCGCCATACACGCTCGTGGTGCTGGTGAAAACAAAGGCACCAACCCCGGCCTGCACGGCCGACTCGAGCAGGCACAACGTGCCGCTGACGTTAGTGTCGATGAAATCCTGCATGCTGTGGGTGACGACATGGGGCTTGTGCAACGTCGCGGTGTGGCACACCACATCGACGCCTTGCAGGCAGTCCTGGACGAACCCACGGTCGGTGATGGATCCGTGGCAGGCAGTGAACGGCGAAGCCTTGATGTCCAGGCCAAGCACCTCATGGCCTGATCGCTCGAGGGTTCGGACTAGCCCTTCACCCAGGTGGCCAGCGCTACCCGTGACGAGATATTTCATCGCAGTCATTCGATGCGGAATCGAAAGACAATCCTAGCAGGCCCGGACCGCCTGCACAGGTCTGCGGTTCAGAACCGGAAGACGACACCCAGCGAGGTTGACTCGGATGTCGTGGGCAATGTCACGGCGGGGAAGGCGATCGGTGCGACGGAAGGTAGTCCGAGAAAGAAGCCCGGCGGCAGCGGCCGCATCGTGATCACTTGCGGCATCGGGATCGCCGCCGAGAGCGAGGCGGGTGCGTCAACCTCCGTCTTGCGCCAGGATGCCTCGATGGCGATGCCGGGCGTGACGAACCACCTGGCCTCCAGCCCCCAGGCGCTCGACTCGATCGAAGCATCGAAGTTGTCGTAAGACACACCCAGGCCGAGTTCGCGAAGCGGGTAAATCGTCGCAGTGAAGCCGTACTGGCGCAATGAACTGGAGAACGAACCGTTCGTCACGGTCGTGGAAAGCGGCAATGGCAGCGTCACGATCTGCGCAAAGTCGACGTCGGTATCCTCTTTTGCGAAATCGAAAGAGAGCGCGTAGCCGATCTGCTCGACCTGCCCCACATACTTGAGTCCTGCGCCATACCGCTTCTGGACAACGCTCTGGTTGGTCCGGAACCCGAATGCGAGCGCACCACCTGACGATGAGAACTCAGTGTTGAAATCGCTGCTTCTTCGCTCGTAGTTCACCGCAACCGTCATTCGATCGAGCACGTATTTGCCGACGCCGATGCTGAAACGTCTGTCGGAAGGATCATCGCCAGTGACACTGATCAAGGAACTGGGCGCCGGAGAAGAGAAGCTGCCGTCAACTGCAGAGGCGTCGACAAACCATCCGGACGGACTGAGTAACCAGCGCCCGCCAATTTCGGTCGCGCCGTGGTCGCCGTCGTCGGCATACCTTACCGTCAGGCGATTCGTGTGGGAGAGGAAAGCCGCTTCGGCCACGGGCCCCGTGCTGGTATCCAGACCGCGAAAGAAATACGAACCACCGACCGACCACGCATCGTGTCGGTTGACCGCATTGCTATATGAAAGGTTTGTCTCAAATAGCGGACCATCATCGGCCGCAGCCAATGCGCTCCACACAAGCAACACCATCAACGAGAGTCGGACCATCTTCATCACACCACACCGAACCTTCAGCGCATCGTGAACGGTTTGTCCGAACGATTCAATCTGGTCACGTTTTAAGCATCTGCGACCGCTTCTACTTGTTGATGAACCTGAGACTCCCGACTGGAAAGAACGCACTAACAAATCGTGCAAGTCGCGACTTGCCAATATCGATGTGGACACTTCCGTTGTCCAATGCGTCCAGCATCTGGCGCGCGGCAAGATCGGCATTCATCGCGCCGCTCGCCGGCTCCTCGCCATGAAACGCGGTCGCGACCACGGGCAAAGCGACCTCGACGACGCTCACACTCGTATTACGTAGTGCCCAACGCAGGCTACGGGTCACCGAACTCAGTGCCGACTTCGCCGCGCAATACCAGGCCTGACCCGCCTTTGGAACGTACACGAGCCCGGTTGTCACGTTGACGATCATGGCATCGGGACGCGAGAGAAAGTGCGGCAGCACCAGATCGATCAGCTCCACGGCGGCCTCGAAGTTAAGCGCGAAATCCTGTCGTCGCGCGGCAGCATCGAAGGGCAACGTGGGCGTCAGGGTTTTCGCTCCGGCGTTGTTGAGCAGCACGCTGAGCCCGGGAAAGTCAGCAACCACAGATTCGATAAGCGTCTGGCGTTGCGCAGGGTCAGTCACATCACAACGGCGCACGATCAATGACGGCAATTGTGATTTGGCCGTGTCGAGCTTTTCCTGGCTCCGCCCGCAAACGATCACCTTGTTGTTTTCGACCAGTTGCCTCGCGAGTTCCAGGCCAACGCCTTCGCTACCACCTGTAATCAGTATCGTCTTTCCCTTCATCTCGTGAGCTTCCGATTGCGTTGCCACAAGACTACGGCTTGTCGCAACGTTCTCCTTAACCCAGGTTA
>JAGRIN010000266.1 GCA_020443245.1 Pseudomonadales bacterium | reverse complement strand
TACCAGCCGCCTTCCGACACTTGCTCAAGTACCGTAACCCCCAGTAATTTCCCGGAACCAAACAGCTCACGGATAATGCCGACCAGAATCAGTATGAGACTGTAGCCCAAGCCGTTACCGATGCCGTCAAGAAAACTCGGCCAGGGGGGATTTTTCATGGCAAACGCCTCGGCACGTCCCAACACGATACAGTTGGTGATAATCAAGCCGACGAAAACGGATAGCTGCTTGCTGATTTCAAACGCAAACGCTTTCAGAAACTGATCTACCACGATCACCAGCGACGCGATGATCGTCATCTGCACGATAATCCGGATGCTGCTCGGGATGCGGTTACGGATCATCGAAATAAACAGGTTCGAGAATGCGGTCACGCTGGTGAGCGCGATACACATCACGATTGCCACACTCATCTTGGTGGTGACCGCGAGTGCCGAGCAAATTCCCAGGATCTGCAGACCGATCGGGTTGTTGTTGAAAATCGGTCCAAGCAGGACGTCTTTCACATTTGGGCTATCCATCTTCAAATCGCTCCAATCTGCTGGTTCTGCATGTGTGCGAGCAAAGGTCCGAAACCGTCATCGCCAAGCCAATAGGCAACGAGGTTCTCGACGCCGCGGCTCGTGAGCGACGCCCCCGACAACGCATCGACCTGGTGTTCCGCGTTCGGCGAGTTCGGGTCGACCCCGCCCTTCACCAGGCGCAACACGACATGATGCTGGTTGTCGTAAATCTTCTTGCCCTCCCAGAGTGCCTTCCAGTCGGGGTTCTCGACTTCGCCTCCCAGACCGGCAGTCTCCTGCTGTTCGTAGAAGGTAATACCCGCAACCGTGTTGAGGTCACCCTCGAGCGCAATGAATCCGTACAGTGTGGACCACAGGCCGTACCCGTGGATAGGAAGCACGATCCGTTCCACTTCGCCATCCTGCTTCTCCAGCATATAGACGACGCTGTATCGCGCGCGACGCGAGATCGATGCAATGTCCTCGTCATCCGGAAGGGCTTTGGACAGTGCCGGGTTCTTCGATGCTTTTCGCTGGTCGTACGTCTCGACGTTGATACCTGCCGCTTTTGCCTCCTCGTCGGTGAGAAAGCGCTTTTCCTGAAGGTCAACGATCTTGATCGTAAATTCCTTGAAGAGTTCCTGCACGTTGCCGACAGGCGTCTTGCCCTCCTCGAATAATCCCGCAGCGATCAGGATATTTTTCGAACGGTCAGCCTGTTTGTTCGCACGTTGCTCGGGCTTGAGCGACACCGCGGTGCCGGACACCACGATGGCGCACACAAGGCACACCGACAGTGCAACGACGAGGATGTTCTTGATCGAGTCCTTGTCAGACGCCACTGCGTGCAAGCCTCCGCCTCACGTTCGCCTGCACCACGAACCAGTCGATGAGCGGTGCAAGCAGGTTACCGAACAGAATTGCCAGCATCATCCCCTCCGGGAATGCCGGGTTGACGACGCGGATCAAAACGCACATCACGCCGATCACTGCGCCGAAGATCCACTTGCCGGTATTGGTCATGGAGGCCGACACCGGGTCGGTTGCCATGTAGACCATGCCGAACGCGAATCCGCCGAGCACGAGATGCCATTCCCATGACATCGCGAACATCGGGTTGGTATCCGAGCCGATCCAGTTGAACGTCGTCGACATGGCCACCATGCCGATCATCACGCCCGCCATAATTCGCCAGGACGCGGTCTTCGTCAGGAGCAGGATCGCGCCGCCGATGAAGATGGCGAGCGTCGACGTCTCACCCACGCAGCCCTGGATGTCACCGATGAACGCATTCATCCAGGTAACGCCGCCACTGGAGATGGCGTCGACGCCGTGCTGCGCCGCGAGGCCGAGCGGTGTCGCGCCGGAGAAGCCATCGACCGCGGTCCAGACCGAGTCACCGGAAGACTGTGCCGGATAGGCGAAATACAGGAACGCGCGCCCGGTCAGTGCCGGGTTCAGGAAGTTCTTGCCGGTACCGCCGAAGATCTCTTTGCCGATCACGATGCCGAACGAGATACCGAGTGCGACCTGCCACAGCGGAATCGTCGGCGGCATCACCAGCGCAAAGAGGATGCTGGTCACGAAGAAGCCTTCGTTGATCTCGTGGCCACGCACTGTTGCAAACAGGATTTCCCAGAATGCACCGACAACGAACGTGACAAAGTAGATCGGCACAAAGAAGGTGGCGCCATAGATGAGGCAATCCCACCAGTTGTTCGCGTCGTAGCCCGCGACGAGTTCGACGATCCAGCCACGCCAGCCGGCGAGGGACTCGATGCCCATCTGGTCCATAGCGAGGTTCGCCTGGTGGCCGGTGAAGTACATGCCGGCAAACATCGGTACAAAGGCGCAGAGCCAGACGGTTGTCATCACCCGCTTCAGGTCGACGGCGTCGCGCACGTGCGAGGCGCCCAGCGTCACCTTGCCGGGGGTATAGAAGATCGTGTCTACCGCTTCATAGACGGCATAGTACTTCTCGAACTTGCCGCCCTTCTCGAAGTGCGGTTCCAGTGTGTCGAGAATCTGTCGTAGTCCCATTGCCTTTCCTTGTTAACCTTCCGCCTCGATGCGTGAAAGCATCTGGCGCAGATACGGCCCATACTCATACTTGCCGGGACACACCATCGTGCAGAGGGCGAGGTCCTCTTCGTCCAGTTCGAGGCAGCCCAGTGCAATCGCGTTGTCGATGTCGGAGACGAGCAACGACCGGAGGAGCTGGGTCGGCAGGACATCGAGCGGCATGACTTCTTCGTAGGTCCCGAGCGGGACCATCGCACGCTCGCTGCCACCGGTGCTGGTAGTCAACGCGAATTCGCGCTTGCCGGTGAATGCCGACATGAAAAGCCGTGTCAGCGAAAACTTGTCGAAGCCCGGCATGACAAAGCCCATGAACTCGCGATCGGTGCCTTCGCGGAGGACCGAGACCTGGTTGTGATACTTGCCGAGGAATGCCGAGGCACCTCGCGCTGTGCGGCCATCCAGGACGGAACCGGAAATGACGCGCTGGTTGGCGTCGACGAGTTCGCCCGCGGTCATCTCTTCGAGGTTCGCGCCGACGCGCGTCTTGACCAGCCGGGGCTCCATGACCCCGGGCCCGGCGAGGGCCACGACGCGGTCGTGATAGAGCTTGCCGCGGGTGAACAGGTAGCCGATACCGATCAGGTTCTGGTAGCCGATATGCCAGACGGACCGCTTCTGGCTCACCGGCGAAAGAAAGTGGATATGCGTACCGACAAGCCCGGCGGGGTGCGGGCCTGCGAACGTCTCTTCGCGAACCCGGTCGATGCCGGATGCAGGGAGTTCGGCACCCGGCGCAGCACATACATATATAGTACCGTCGGTCAGCCGGCTGAGTACCGCGAGGCCCGCGCTGAACGCGGCCTTGTGCTCGGCGATGGTGACCATCGGGTCGGCCGCCAGCGGACGCGTGTCGATGGCCGTCACAAAGATCGCATGGGGCACCGCATCGATGGCCGGCACCTTGCTGAACGGGCGCGTGCGTAGCGCGGTCCACTCACCGGATTGGATGAGTTTGTCGACGACCGTGTCGCGTGGCAGTTTGGCAATGTCGCCCGGGTCGACCGCGCCGAAGTCGGTCTCCTCCCCTTCCTCGATATCGATCACCAGCGACTGGAAGGCGCGACGTGCGCCCCGGTTAATCGCCGAGACCGTGCCCGAGGCGGGAGCGGTGTACCTGACACCAGGCGTTTTCTTGTCGGTGAATACCAGTTGCCCGGCGGTAACGCGATCGCCCGCGGTTACTTCCATGGTGGGCTTGAGACCGGGATAGTCGTATCCGAGAAGCGCAACACTGCGCACGGGACGACCGTCACTAACGGCCTGCCGGGGGCTGCCGGCAATCGGCAAATTCAGCCCGCGTTTTGTCCTAATCATCCGTTACCTAAAGAGTGAAACAGCTTGCCGGGGGCCATCGAGGCAAGCGAAAGGAACCAGGGTTGTCCGCAACTTCTTGGCTGGATGGACACTGCTCGCTGTACCGATACGCTGCGCTAATGGAAACTGAATCGGGGGCCGACGGCCCCCTGAAAAACGCGGCCCATTATAGTCGGGTGGAATATATATATCCACCGCAAACCTGCGCCATGACAGGAGAATTTCAATGTCCCGAACGCAAAAGACCCGCCTTGGGGCGGGTCTTCATGGTTTGCAGAACGCGGCGAGTTTTATGCGCTGCGTGCCTTGATCGAGGCGACTTTCTTCGCCGCAGCATCAACCGCAGGATCGTTTACAGGGCGAGCCGGGATGACCGGATACTGGATACCCGCCATCTTCTGCCCGACGCGCACGACCTGGCAGGTGTAGCCGAACTCGTTGTCGTACCACACGTAAAGCACGACCTGGCGGCCATCGACGATGGTCGCGTGAGAGTCGACGATGCCCGCGTGACGATCGCCGATGAAGTCGGAAGACACGACCTCGTTGGACACGGTGAAGCCGATCTGGCGCTGCATTGACGAGTTGAGCGAGACGTCGCGGAGGAATTCGTTGACCTCCTCACGGGTATGCTCCTGCTCGAGGGTCAGGTGCAGAATTGCCATCGACACGTTCGGCACCGGGACGCGAATCGAGTTACCCGTCAGTTTGCCGGCAAGTTCCGGCAACAGTTTGCCGATCGAACTCGTGGCATTGGATTCGGTCAGGACCATGTTGAGCGGCGCGCTGCGGCCACGACGCTCCTTCGAGTGAATGTTGTCGTGCAGGTTCTGGTCATCGGTGTAGGCGTGCACCGTTTCCATGTGGCCGTGGACGATGCCGAATCGATCGTTCATCGTCTTCAGGACC
>JAGRIN010000265.1:2932-4812 GCA_020443245.1 Pseudomonadales bacterium | reverse complement strand
CTTCGGCGCGGCGCAACAGGAACGATCGATCAGGAGTAGTTGAGATTGACTGAAATTACCGATATCAGGGCGCGGGAAATCCTGGATTCGCGTGGCAACCCGACCGTCGAGGCGGAAGTCGAACTCGAGGACGGCAGCGTCGGTTCTGCCTGTGTCCCGTCGGGCGCTTCGACCGGCTCGCGCGAGGCGCTCGAACTACGGGACAAGGACCCGCTCCGGTACAAGGGCAAGGGCGTCCTGCGTGCGGTGGAGAACGTCAACACGCGAATCCGCGAGGCCCTCCTCGGTCGTGAGGTCGAGGAACAGGACGAACTCGACAGGATGATGATCGACATGGACGGTACCGAGAACAAGGGCGACCTCGGTGCCAACGCGATACTGGCCGTTTCCCTTGCGGCTGCGAACGCAGCCTCGCGTGCGAGGGGCGTCGCGCTCTATGAATATCTTGCAGAGAAGGACGGCAGCCCCGGTCGTTACAGCATGCCCGTTCCGATGATGAATATCCTGAACGGCGGCGAACACGCTGACAATAACGTCGATATCCAGGAGTTCATGATCCTGCCGACCGGCGCGCCCAATTTCTCCGAAGCCCTGCGTTGCGGCGCGGAGATCTTCCACACGCTGAAGTCGGTGTTGTCGGGCATGGGGCTGTCAACGGCGGTGGGCGACGAGGGCGGTTTTGCCCCGGACCTGCCGAGCAACGAAGCAGCGCTCTCCGCCATCATGGAGTCGATCGACAAGGCGGGCTATGTTGCCGGCAAGGATGTGTTCCTCGGCCTCGACTGTGCGGCGTCGGAATTCTTCCGGGATGGCAAGTACGTTCTCGCCGGTGAAGATCGCAGTTTCGATTCCGCCGGCTTCACCGACTACCTCGCCGGCCTGGTCGACAAGTACCCGATCCTGTCCATCGAGGACGGGCTGCACGAAAGTGACTGGGAAGGATGGGCTCACCTGACAAAAGTGCTCGGTGATCGTGTTCAACTGGTCGGGGACGACCTGTTCGTCACCAACTCGAAGATCCTTGCGCAGGGTATCGAACAAGGTGTGGCCAATTCGATCCTGGTGAAGCTGAACCAGATCGGGACCCTCACTGAAACCCTCGAGGCCATCCAGATGGCCAAGGCGGCGGGATATACCGCGGTCATCAGCCATCGCAGCGGTGAGACCGAAGACACCACCATTGCAGATCTTGCAGTCGCTACGGCCGCGGGCCAGATCAAGACCGGTTCGCTCTGCCGGTCAGACCGTGTGGCGAAATACAACCGGCTCCTGCGTATCGAGGATCGATCCGATGCGCTTTACAAGGGCCTCCAGGAGTTTCGCAAATAATGACGCCACGTCGCGCCGTGCTGCTGGTGCTCGCCCTCGTTGTGGCGGGCCTGCAGTGGCGCCTCTGGATCGGCGAGAGCAGCTTCGCCGAGGTGAGTGCTTTGGATGACAAGGTCGAACTCGCCGCGCAGACCAACGAGGCCAAGCGCCAGCGCAACAAGATCCTCCGTGCCGAGATCAAGGACCTGAAAAATGGCTACGAGTCCATAGAGGAGAAGGCGAGGAGTGACTTCGGGCTCATCAAGCAGGGTGAGACCTTCTATCTCCTCGTGGAGGATCGGGGCGAAAACCAGGGCAAATGAACGAGGAAAAGGGCACCCGGATTTCGCTCGTGATTCCCGCTGCAGGCGAAGGCCGGCGAATGGGACGGCGCAAACAATACATCGAGATTCACGGCAAGCCGATCCTGCAGCATACGCTGGATCGCTTTGCATTCCTTGCGCGTCACGAGACCATACTGGTTGTCGCTGAAGGGGATGATGCGTGGCGCGAGGTGCCGGGCACCGCAGGCTGCACGGTCGTGACAGGCGGCGAGAGCCGCGCGGACTCCG
>JAGRIN010000265.1:0-2902 GCA_020443245.1 Pseudomonadales bacterium | reverse complement strand
CGAAGCCTGCAACCTTGAAGATACCGACCTGATCATGGTGCACGACGCGGCGCGCCCTTGCGTGCGTGAATCGGATATTCGTGACCTCCTGAACGTCGCGATGACAGAGCCTGCGGGCGCCATCCTGGCCACGCCGGTCGTCGAGACAGTCAAGCGTGTCCGGCATGACGTGGTCGCCGGGACCGTTGACCGCTCGACGCTGTGGGCCGCGCAAACGCCGCAGGTTTTTCGTGCCGGGCGCCTTCGCGAGGCGCTCCTGGCTGCGCGTCGCGAGGGGTTTACGGTGACAGACGAAGCCTCCGCGATCGAGCACGCGGGTCTGCGCGTTGCAGTCGTACCGGGTCATCGAGACAACCTCAAGGTCACGACGCCTGAAGACGTGGAACTCGCCGCGTTCTACCTGGACACCGTTTTCTGTTCGAGCGGGATGCGCGCGTGAGGGTCGGGTTCGGCTACGACGCACACCGGCTAAAGGCGGCCGGCACAGCCAGTTCCATCAGGCTGGGCGGTGTGGATGTTCCGTTCGATCGAGCCATCGAGGCGCATTCCGACGGGGATGTGGTGCTGCACGCGCTCTGTGATGCACTGCTCGGCGCGTGTGCGCTCGGCGACATCGGTATGCACTTCCCGGATTCCGATCCGTCCTGGCGCGGGGCAGACAGCCGTCGCCTGCTTCGCGCCTGTATCGAAAAAGTCTCGGCGACAGGCTGCTGGTTGTCGAACGTGGACATTACTTTGATTGCCGAGCGGCCGCGCGTCAGGGCGCACGTCGATGCGATGCGGGAAGCGATTGCAGCCGATACGGGCCTCGGGGTGGATCGCGTGAGCGTCAAGGCGACGACGACAGAGCGCATGGGCTTCGTCGGGCGAGAAGAAGGCATAGCCGCCGAGGCAGTCGCACTGGTGGAAGAACGCAATGCAGTTTGAACTCGATTTTCCGTACGCACTCGGTGCGCCAACCGCGACCGGCGTCATCCGGCAGGCCGTCTGCGACTTCGAGGTTATCGAAGTACTCGGCTTCGAACCGTCGGGAGCGGGTGAACATGTCTACCTCTGGATCGAGAAACGCGGCGCCAACACAGGTTGGGTTGCCGCGCAGCTCGCAGCTTTTGCCGGCCTGCGCGACTTTGATGTCAGCTACGCGGGCAAGAAAGACCGGCACGCGGTCACGCGCCAATGGCTGAGCGCCTGGCTGCCGAAAGCAGACCCGGATTTCTCGCAACTGGCGCTGCCGGGCGTGTCGATCCTTCGTGCGGCACGTCATTCGAAGAAGCTTCGGCGCGGCATGCATGAGGGCAACCGGTTCAGGATCCGTATCCGCCAACTCGAGGGGGATCGAAATGACCTGCAGGAGCGACTCGGGAAGCTGCGCCGTGACGGATTCCCGAACTATTTCGGTGAACAAAGGTTCGGTATCGATGGCAATAACCTTCAGCGTGCTGACGAGATGTTCAAGGGGCAGCGCACGCAGCGTTCAAAGAAGGAGATCTATCTCTCGGCCGCCCGCAGTTACCTGTTCAACCGCCAGCTTGCCCGGGAGGTGGATGCTGGCACCTGGTGTGAGCGAGACGAAAGTGGCGCGTCGCGATCCGGCTGGCTTTATGGCAAGACGCGCGACGATCACCTGTTGCCGCGGGACGACGCATTGTCGACGTGGGAAGAGGGACTCGTGCGTTTTGATGTGAAGGCGATGCTGAGACCGCTTGCCGTGGTGCCGGATGAGCTTGAGTGGACCTTCGAGCCCGATGCGCTGGTTGTAAACTTCGGCCTGCCGTCAGGCGCGTATGCGACGAGTCTGCTCCGGGAGATCGTGCAATATGGAAGACTAACCGCTGGGGAGGATCCGGTGCTTGGATAAGCAACCTGACATTCGGGGAATCGGTATGACGTCGCCACGCACGCGGGGACGTCTCGTCGCGCGGTTACGGGAGCGGGGAATCTCGAACGAGATCCTGCTCGATGTGATCAACGGTACGCCACGGCACCTGTTTGTCGATGAAGCTCTCTCTCATCGCGCCTATGAGGATACGTCCTTGCCGATCGGCTACAACCAGACAATATCGCAACCGTACACCGTCGCTCGGATGACCGAGCTCCTGCTTGAAGAAGGCACACCACGTCGCGTGCTTGAAATCGGAACCGGGTGCGGTTACCAGACCGCGATCCTGTCGGGGCTCGTCGAAAAGGTGTATACCGTCGAGCGGATATCCGCGTTGCTCGATCGGGCGCGCGAACACTTGAAGACCCTTGGCGTACGCAACGTTCAGTTCAAGCACGATGACGGGAACCTCGGCTGGCCGGAGCGGGGGCCCTTTGACGGCATCATCGTGACGGCGTCGCCCCGGCACATCCCGGCAGAACTCCTTGCCCAACTGGAACCCGGCGGCCGGATGATCATTCCCGTGGGTACCGACGAGGCGCAGCACCTGACGCTCGTGCGTGCGACCGACGAAGGTTATGAGACCGAAGTCATGGAGAAGGTGAAATTCGTGCCACTGTTGGCAGGCAGGTCCTAGGGAGTCCTTGTGTCGATTCGAGAAGTTCTGAGGCTAGTGATGATTGGCCTCGCCATGGGCGCAGCCGAAGTCGTTCCCGGCGTATCCGGCGGTACCATCGCCTTTATCTCCGGCATCTACGAGCGACTCGTCAACGCCCTCAGGTCCTGCACGCCGTATCTTTTTGTCGTCTGGCGTCATCACGGCTTTGGTGCTGTGTGGCGGCGCATCGACGGATACTTCCTCTTTACGCTGTTTCCGGCGATGGGCATCGCGATTGTGCTGTTGGCCGGCGGGGTCGGCTATCTGCTGCGCAACGAGCCGGTCCTGATCTGGTCGTTTTTCTTCGGCCTCGTGCTGGCCTCGGTCTGGATTGTCTACCGGCAGATTTCGCGTATCACCACGAG
>JAGRIN010000264.1 GCA_020443245.1 Pseudomonadales bacterium | reverse complement strand
CTGGAAGTATTCCTTCGCGACGCGTTCAACGGCCTCGTCGATTTCGACCACGTCTATCCTGGCTTCGGGATAGAGTTCAGATAACGTCATCGGAATTGATCCGCCGCCCAGGCCGACAACCAGTATGTGTCGGGGTTGGGGGTCGAGCAGGAGTCCTGCGAGTGACATGCGGACATAGGCAAAGACGAGTCGTCGCGGATGATCCATGTCGATGCAGGTCTGGTTGCGATCGCCGCGTTTGACAGCGAACACGAGGCAGCGCCGGTTGCCCGCCTCGCGGACGACGATGTTGCGGTACAGCGACTTTTCCCTGTGAATGTCTTCGGCAGCGTGCGAGGACAGCGGGAACAGCGCGACCGCCAGGACCAGGAACATCAAGGACCGTTTCATGGAGCAGTCTCCCTTCGTGATTCGGCGAACATCGCGAACGCGCCTCCGGCAAGCAGTGTGGCCACCATGGCGTACAGGATCTGGTTCACCTCGAACCACAACACGAGGTAGAACGACGTGGCAAGGGTACCGAGGGCACTGCCGAGCGTGGAAACGAAGTAGAGACCGCCTGCGATCTGGCCGCTATGGTCCTGGTGCATGACGAGTAGCCGAACGGAGTAGGGCGCGATCATCCCGAGAATGGCCGTGGGCGCAAAGAACAAGAGCAGCGAGGCCAGGAGCGAACCGTATCTTGGATCTTCGATGCGCAGGAACACGGCATCCATCATCGACTCGCCGAGCAAGATGGTCGGCAGCAGCGTGAGGGCCGCGGCGCCAAAGAAGCTGCCGTAACGACGCAGGTTCGGGCTCACCACCGATAACCTGCCACCGATCAGGTACCCGGTTGAAAGTGCCAGCATGAAGACGGTGATGATACTGCCCCACACGTAAATGCTGTTGCCGAAGTAGGGCGCGAGAATGCGGCCCCCGAGAAGTTCGATCGCCATGATAATGAAGCCGGAAGTGAACGCGAGAATGAGGACGGCGACACTCGGCAATCGGCTGGACATCATGGACGGCAGGGGCAAGAAACGGCAGAGATGCGAATGTACCCGAAATTGTGCAAGAATAGAAAATTGCTTTTTCTGCTACCCGTAATAGTTTGAAGTCACTCCTACGCCTGATTCCATTCGTTCGCCCCTACAAATGGCGCATCCTGTCGGGCTACCTGACCTTCTTCATCGCGCGGTTCTTTGAGATCAGCACTTATTACCTGGTCGCGATGGGCATCGACAACATCAATGCCCTGATCAAGGATGAACCCCTGAAGTATTCGCTCGGCCAGGTTGCGGCAGCGATCGTCCTGTGTGTCACGATGCGCTTCGTATTCGTTGTGCATGCGCGGCGCGAAATTCGACGGGTCGGCATCCAGGTCTCGTACGACCTGAGGCAAAAGCTCTACGCGTCCGTGCAGTCGCAAGGCCCCGACTTCTTCGCGCGGATGGGCGTCGGTGACATCATGACGCGCGCTATCCAGGACATTTCCCTGATCCAGCGCCTGATTGCGTTCGGCTCTATCCAGGTCGTCATCATGATCTATGCGCCGGCCTACGCGCTGACCTTCATGACCGCGAAGTCGCCGTCGCTCACGCTCCTGATCCTGCCCTTGCTGCCTTTGATCTTCATTTACGCGTGGTGGATGGCGAAGGCGATGTCGGTGACTTCGCGCGACGTGCAGGACCGCCTCTCCGACCTCGGCGTACACGTCCAGGAGAATCTCGGCGGTATCCGGACGGTTCAGGCACAGGCGCAGGAAGATAATGAAATCCAGCGATTCTGGCGGACCAACAACGCATACGGGGAAGCCTTTTATCAACAGTCACGCATCCAGTCGCTGATGGGCGCGTGGATGCCGTTCTTCGCCTCGGCGGCACAATTGGTGATCGTCGTCTACGGCGGTATGCGCGTGCTGGACGGCCAACTTTCAGTCGGCGACCTGGTGTTCTTCCTCAGCTGCCTGAACATGCTGCTTCAGCCCATTCGCATGGCCGGTATGTTTGTGACACTGGTGCAGCGTGCGGCGGTGGGCACACGACGGCTCCACGAGATTTTCGATGCTGAACCCGAAATCAAGGACGAGCCGACTCACGATACGCCGGAAGTGATTCGCGGTGAGTTTGAACTCAGGCACCTGACCTATACCTATCCGCGTGCCGAGGAGCCTGTGCTCCAGGACATCAACCTGCATATCGAAGCGGGTGAGATGATTGGTATCGTCGGAAGGGTCGGCTCCGGAAAGTCGACATTGCTCAAGCAGTTTACCCGCATGGTCAACACGAACCGCGGTCAGTTGTTCCTTGATGGCCATGACGTTTGTGATTATCCCCTTGCACAATTGCGTATGCAGATTGCGCAGGTGTTGCAAGACCCTTTCCTTTTCGGTGAGCCACTGCGCAACAACATCAGTTACGACGAACCCGAGCGACACCTCGAGGTCATCTGGGATTCCGCGGAGGCAGCCGCACTGCGGGATACCATCATGGAGTTCCCGGCGCAGATGGAAACGATCGTCGGTGAACGGGGCGTGACACTCTCGGGCGGCCAGAAGCAGCGTACGACGCTCGCGAGGGGCCTGATCCGCAATTCGCCGGTGCTGATTCTCGACGACTGTTTCTCCAGCGTCGACACGGAAACCGAGGAACACATTCTCAATCGCCTGAAGACGATGCGGAAGAAGATGACGACGATACTCGTGTCGCACCGTGTCTCCACCTTGCGACATGCCGATCGCATTATCGTGATGGACGAGGGCCGCATCGTGGAACTCGGCTCACATGAAGAACTGCTGAAGCAAAACGGTATCTACGCCGCGCTGGAACGGATCCAGACGCAGGGCGGCGACCCGAAAGAAGGGCTCGAGGAGCTGACACTGACGCCGGCATGAGCGAAGCACAAAGCCAAAAACGTGACCATTCGATGTTCGACGCCGAACTTTCCGGCGCCGTGCTCAACATGCAGCTTCTCGGCCGCATCCTTCGCTGGCTCAAGCCCTACCGTCCGGTCCTGTTTCTCTCCGGCATCCTGATTCTCGTCAGCAGTACGGTTGCCGTGTTGATGGAGATTGTGATCAGCCGGGTGCTGGTCGACTACATCATCACAGGTTCCGCCGACAGCAACATGCCCGATCTCGGCATGATCGCACTCACCAAGTGGATTGAGGTGCAATTCGAGACCATGCCGATCTACGCGGCGGGCATCCTGTTTGCCGCGTTGATGGTCGTCTTTTCCGTCACCGGTCACCTGCATCGACTCACGCTGGTCGGTTCCATCGTCAAGGCGCTGCGTGACTTGCGCCAGGACCTGTTCTCTCACCTCGAAACCCGGCCCTTCTCTTTCTACGACAAGGTGCCGATCGGCCGGATCATGACGCGTGTGACCAACGACGTCGAAGCCCTTTATGAGATGTTGCGAGGCATGGGCAGCCTGATCGGCGAGTTTGTTCCCTTCTTCGTTGCACTGACCATCATGCTTTCGTCCAGCGTGGAGCTGACGCTGGTGCTGCTTCTGCTGGTACCCATCGTCGGTATGACGACGTTCTTCTTTCGACGTGCAAGCCGCGAAGTGTTCCGCCTGGTGCGTAACAGTGTTTCGGCGTTGAACCAGAACCTGCAGGAGAATCTGTCGGGCATGCAGGTTGTGCAACTTTCCGAACGCCAGGAGCGCAACCTGGATGTGTACACACAAATCAACAAGAGCAACCGACGATACGAGTTCCGCTCGATCAACATCTCTACCTTGTACGGTGCATTCAACGACAGCCTCGCTTCCGTCGGACTCGGCGTGATCATCTGGTACGGCGGAGGGCAAGTCGTACAGGACCAGATGTCGCTGGGCGGCGTGATCCTGTTCACGCGTTTTATGAACATGCTGTTCACGCCGGTGGTGATGTTGGGTGAACAGCTCAATGTGTTGTTCCGTGCGATGGCCAGCGGGGAGAGAATCTTCCAGGCGCTCGACTGGGACGAGCAGATCCATGAGCCGGAGAATCCGGTGACGTTGCCGGAACGTCTTGAAGGCAAGGTGGAATTTCGCCACCTGAACTTTGGCTACCTGCCGGGCTCCCCGATCCTGAAGGATGTTTCGCTGACCGTTCCGCCGGGTGAGAAGCTCGCGATTGTCGGGCCCACCGGGTCCGGCAAGAGTACGATGATACGGTTGCTCGGGCGTTTCTATGACTTCGGGCGCGGCATGATCTTCCTGGATGACGTCGACCTGAACGACCTGCGCAGTCGGGACGTGCGTAAACGGATCGGTGTCGTGCTCCAGGACTTCCACATCTTCTCGGGCACTGTGCTCGACAATATTATTCTCGGCAATCCGGACATCACGCGAGAGCGTGCGATCGAGGCGGCGAAGACAGTAAACGCTGATGGTTTCATCCAGCGCCTGCCGCAAGGTTACGACACGCCGCTGGTTGAGCGGGGCTCCAACCTTTCACAGGGACAACGCCAATTGCTGGCGTTTGCGCGGGTACTTGCGGCCGATCCCGAGATCCTGATCCTGGATGAGGCGACGGCCAGCATTGACACCGAGACGGAACTGCTCATCCAGGATGGATTACGCAAGCTGACCGAAGGACGAACTTCGATACTGATTGCACACCGGCTGCAGACGATTCAGGAAGCCGACAAGATTCTCGTGCTGCATCACGGTGTGGTGCGCGAGTACGGCACCCATGATGAACTGATCGCCCAGAAGGGGCTTTACTACACCCTGCACGAACTGCAGTTCCAGGATGTCAGCATCGACGATGAAGGCAATCCTGAAGTCGAGATCGAACTGTAGGTTGCCGGGATTTCCTAGAAGCCGAAGAAGTCGTCCGACCAGGGCGAACGCTTCTCGTCCTGCTCCAACAGTTCCTTCAGCTTCTCTTCGCGGTTGTACGGCTTCTCCGGCGCCTGTTGTGGCGTCGGCTGCGATGTCGTG
>JAGRIN010000263.1 GCA_020443245.1 Pseudomonadales bacterium | reverse complement strand
ACCGGTTTCGGCGTCGGCAACGAACTGATGTTGACCGGCAAGACAGTCGACGCAAACGAGGCCCTCGCGATCGGTATTGCGGACCGCGTTGTCCCGCCAGCCGAATTGTTGGGTGAAGCGCAAAAGCTTGCCCGGTCGATGGGCGAGAACCCGCAGTCCGCGTTACGAATGATCAAGCAACTCATCACCGAGAATATGGGTGAGACGGACTTGACGGCCGTGCAGAAGCGGGAAGGTGAGGCGCTGGCACAGTGCTACAAGAGCCCTGAGCACCATGAGGCGATCAACGCTTTCCTCGAAAAGCGCGCGCCCGATTTCCGGGGCGCGCGCTCGGGTTCCTAGACCGGGGCCTTGAAGTCGCCGGGTTTGACTACAAACACGTCGGTCGCGGTACGTTCGACGACCGCTTCCGCCGTGTTGCCGATGAAGAGACCTGATGCGCCTTTTCTCGCAACGGTGCCGAGAACGGTGACGCCGGCATCGATCTCTGACGCATACTCACTGACTGCGATGTCGGGTGCTCCTTCACGCAGGTGAACCTGTCCTTCATCGATTTCGAAGGACTTTGCCAGCGCAACAGCGGCTTTGTGCTCGGCCTCGTACTGGTCACGGGTAATGTTGTACGCCACCGTGCCACCGGCGACGACCGACGCGGAGTTCATCGAGACCGGCTGGTAGGCGAACAACACGTGCACGTCCGCTTCGAGGATCCGGGAAAGCAGCTTCGACTGCTCCAGCACGATTCGGTTGAGGGCCTTGTGCGCCTCGTCTTCGTCGCTTACGTCGACCGCGGCGACAATCGGCTTGTTGTGGACGCTGGTCTGGTCATTGACCAGCAGCAGCGGCATGGGGCAAAGGCGGATGAGGTTCCAGTCCGTCGACGTGTAAAACGTGCGTCGAAGCGCACCGTGCTGGCGGAGCGGTTTGAAGACGAAGTCAGCCTTGCATTGACGCGCGCTTTTGATGATGTCTTCGTAAAGCCGCGTGTACGCGATGACTTCTGTCGTGATGCGATAGCCAACATCCTTGAGCGGTTTGACGAGTCCGTCCAGCCAGGTGCGCTTCTCCGTCAGGAATTCACGAACGGCATTCTGGTCTGCGCGACTCGCGGCCACGGGACGTGCATCCACGTACAGGTCGACCTTGTAGTCCACGTCCGCCGTGGGCGGTATCTCACGAATGCGGCTGAGGGCCGTGTGCTCGGTTTCGTCCGGGTCGATGATGACGAGAATTCTGGTCATGGCAGGGCTCCACTGATTGTCCTGCGTGAAGCATATTCCCATCGGCCGCGGCCTCTTATGATCCGGGTCAAAAAACCGGGGATTGTCGCGGAGGAATCGGGTGCAGGATATCATCGAGGTTCAATTGACCGCCGGAGACCCAGTTGAAACAGCTCTACTTTGTTCGTCACGGCCAGACCGAGTGGAATGCGATCCGCAGGATGCAGGGTCAGTGGAACTCGGATCTCTCGCCGCTCGGCAGGGAGCAGGCGAGGGTCAATGGTGAACTCCTCGCCGGCCTCGGAATCGAGACGATCTTTGCATCACCGCTGGATCGTACAAGGCAAACGGCAGAGATCATCAATGGCTATCTCGGCCTTCCTGTGACCTATGATGAGCGCATCATGGAATGGGACTGCGGCGACTGGAGTGGCTATCTCTACGCTGAGGTGATGGCGCAGTGGCCCGACGAGTGGGCAGCACTGCAGGCGGATCGATTCCACTTTCGGGGTCCGAACTGCGAAAACTACCCCGACATGTTCGCGCGGGCCCGGCCGTTTCTCGCCGAACTGGAGCACGTGCCGGCAGAGCGGATCGCGATCGTCTCGCACGGGATGATCGGCAAAGTCATGATCGCGGCAGTGCTGGGGTTGGGCGAGGAAGAAACGCTGGCGATTTCGCAACCGAACGATGTGATCTTCGTGACGACCGAGGTGCCTGGCGGAATGACGGCGAGTCACTATGTTGCCGGAACCGGGCCGCATCCGGGGCTTGAGATCCGGGCGCCGGAGCAGCCGGCCTGAGAGTCCGGTATCATGCGCTTTCGGAGTGCTTCCCACGGAGAGATGGAATGAGATTAGTTGTTGCGATTCTGGTGCTTGCGATGTCCACGTGCGCATTCGCGGACGAACTCGCGATCAAGCCGGGGTTGTGGGAGACCAGGACCACCCACACGAACCCGATGACCGGCAAGCCGACAACGGAGACAAACCAGTCTTGCGTAAAGCAGACCACGTTCGATCCCGAGTCGATGATGAAGGACACCGAGGGATGCGACGTACTCGAGAGCAAGCGCGACGGTAATGCGCTTAACTTTCACATGAAGTGCGGGATGAATGGTGCCGAGGCCAACGTCACCGGGCACTATGAGACGGATGGCGACACGGGTTCCGGGAACATGAACATGGAAATGTCGATGGGACCCATGAACATGACCATGAAAATGCAGTGGGACGCGAAGCGGTTGGGAGACTGTTAGGTTTAGCGCGTTACCCTGGTGAAACAAGACAACGTCGCGACAAATCTGGCTGAAAGCGAACGCTGGATCGTCCGGAACGGACTCGGTATCCAGGTGATGGAGACCCTCGCCGTCGGCGCGTTCCTGACGGCGCTGGCGGTCGAACTGGGCGCAAGCAACCTCGCGATCGGTGTCCTCGCTGCCATTCCCCACCTTGCGCAACTCGCGCAGATTCCCGCCCTGTTTACGGTCGAACGTTTGCGTGAACGCAAGCGGATTTACCAGGCCGCAGGTTATGTGGCGCGCCCCATGTTACTCGTTATCGCGGTCTCGGCGGTGCTGCCCTGGCAGTCAACCGCGCTCTTCCTGATTGGTTTCGCTTTCCTGCTACGCTACGTTGCCGGCGCATTCCTCGCCTGCGCCTGGAGCTCCTGGATGCGCGATCTCGTGCCAGACAACGAGATGGGCAGGGTGTTCGGCAACCGGCAAAAGAGCATGACCGGTATCGGGATCGTCTTCAGCCTTGCGGCGGCGGGATTTGTCGATGCATGGGCAACTTTTACACCCTGGCCGAAGACCTGGGGGTTTGCGCTGATCTATTCACTCTCTTTTCTCGGTGGCGTCTATTCAGTTATCGCAGCCCGCAACATCCACGAGCCTCGCATGGCGCCGGCAGGGCAAACGGCGCATTGGCTTGCGCAACTGCGGCAACCATTTCGCGATGAGAATTACCGTCGCCTCATTACGTTCCTTGCGAGCTGGAACTTTGCGGTGAACCTGGCTGCGCCGTTCTTCACCGTCAACATGCTGAAGAAGATGAACCTGGACCTGATCTGGGTGATCGGTCTCGGTACACTTTCGCAGATTGCCGCTTACCTGATGGTCACGCAGTGGGGCGTGATTGCGGACCGCTACAACAACAAGTCTGTCATGCGCGTGTGCGGTCCGTTGTTCGTCGGCAGCGTCTTCGCCTGGACGTTCACCACGATGCCGGATGTCCATCCGCTCACGATCCCGTTACTCATCGTGATACACATTGCGACCGGCATCGCGAGCGCGGGAATTACCCTTGCGAGCGGCAACCTGACCCTTCGCCTGGCGCCATCCGGGAATGCGACGACGTTTCTCGCCGCAAGCTCGCTCGTCAACTCCATCGCCGCCGCCATCGCTGCGATGATAGGCGGACTGACGGCGGATCTCCTGACGCGCTGGGAGTTGACCCTCACGCTCAGTTGGCGAACCGGGACGACGTCGCTGGATGTCCAGGCGCTCTCGGTGACGCATTGGGATTTCTTCTTCCTGTTCGCGACACTTTTGGGACTGGTTTCGCTGAATCGCTTGCGACGTGTGGAGGAGACCGGTGACGTTGCCGAACGGGCGGTGCTCAACGTCCTTGCCGCGAATTTCCGCCAGCGACTACGCAACCTCAGCACGATTGCAGGGCTGCAAAGTGCGACCGAGTTTCCGATCGATGCGGTCGAAGACGAACTCAAGGCGCATGCGGACGAGTCGGGCCCTGCGAAATCCTGAGAACGCGCGCGCCTCTTATGGCGCCCCGCTTCATCTCCACCAGCGCCTTGTTCGCCTCCTCAAGCGAGTAGGTCTGGACTGTGGGTTCTATCCCGATCGTTGCGGCGTGTTCGAGGAACGTCGCGATGTCCTTACGGGTCACGTTTGCGACGCTTTTGATCTCCTTCTCCATCCAGAGGTGTTCGGGATAATCGAGTGCGCGCCAGCTATCGATGTCTCCGGGCTCCTTGCGAATGGCGTTGATGACCAGCCTGCCGCGAGGCAGTAGCGCTCGCAGTGCCGAAAGAACCGGCAGCCAGGCGGGCGTCGTGTCTATGATCGCGTGCAGCCGTGCCGGCGGCGTTTGCTCCGTCGCGCCCGCCCAGGTCGCCCCGAGTTCGAGCGCGAACGACTGCTCCTGTGCCGATCGTGCGAAGACGTAGACATCGGTCTTCGGGTACAGGTGCCTGACGAGTTTGAGCACAAGGTGCGCCGACGCGCCAAAGCCCGTGAGCCCCAGCCGCTGGCCGTCGGCGAGCCCGGTCAGCGCGAGGGAGCGATAGCCGATCGCGCCCGCGCACAACAGCGGAGCGGCCGACAGGTCGTCAAGCACTTCCGGCAGCGGGATCGCAAACGACGCCGGCACGCACAGGTACTCGGCGTATCCACCATTGCGATCGCGCCCGGTTGCAACAAATTCGGGACAAAGGTTTTCATCCCCGCTGCGGCAGAATTCGCAGTCGCCGCAAGCTGAGTAGATCCAGCCGACACCGACACGCTCACCGATTCGGCGGGTCGTCACCTTGTCTCCGACGGCGTCGATTTCTCCGACGACCTGGTGACCCGGAATCATTGGGAAAGTCGGCGGGGGAGTGCGGCCCTCGATCTCGTCCAGTTCGGTATGACAGACGCCACAAGCGCACACGCGGATGCGGACCTCCAGCGGTGCCGGCACCGGCATGGGGACTT
>JAGRIN010000262.1 GCA_020443245.1 Pseudomonadales bacterium | reverse complement strand
CCTTGCAGGCGCGCGCGGCGTGCCTGGCCCTGCTCAAAAATACGCAGGCTTTCCTGCGCGACCTGGTCGTCAACCTGTCCACTGCGGCCCGAATCGCGCAGGCCACCGTCCATGATGACGTAAGAGCCGCTCATGAATGCGCCGTCCGGCCCCGCCATGAAGTTCGCGAGCCCCGCGATATCGGCAGGTTGTCCGGCACGTCCCACCGGCGTGCGTTGCTCGAGGCTCGACCTGATCGCGCCGCCCTCCTCGCCCGCCAGTCCTGCTGCGAGCGGGGTGTCGATCACACCCGGGCCGATGGCGTTGATCGTGATGTGGTGAGGCCCGAGTTCCTGGGCCAGGCCGCGGACCATCATTCGCACACCCGCCTTGGTCACCGAATACGACCAGATGCCTGCACCGGTTGTCTCGGCGGCAAGCGACGCGATGCAGATAACACGCCCGCCATTGCCAAACTCAACCATCTTGCGAGCGCACGCCTGCACCGTCAGGAACACACCGGTCAGGTTGACGTCGATCTGGTCTTGCCAATCTTTCAGTGACATCTCCAGCACATGTCCTCCACGCGCGATGCCCGCATTGGCGACGGCAATGTCCAGACGACCGAATTCTGCCGCGCACCGCTCCACGGCAGCCTCAAGTTGTTGGGGGCTCGCTACGTTGCACTTCACGACAACGGACTTCGCGCCAAGCTGGCCGAGAATGTCAGCTGTACGCTCCGCACCTTCGATGTCCATATCCGCAATGCAGATTTTTGCGCCCTCACGAGCGAACCGCTCGGCAATGCCGCGCCCGATACCGGAGCCGGCACCGGTGATCAATGCCACCTTTCCTTCCAATGTCCCCATGGTGATCCCTCTGTTGAAATGGGAACAGTGTAACCGTTTCGATTGATCGGATTCGATCGAGGTCGTAAGGTGCCACCATCACCCTGAAAGGCCCTTGTCATGTCGTCGTCCCCACCACGACCACTCAAACCAGTTTCGTCCGCCACGATCGAATGGGAATCGTGGGAACAGGGAACACGATTCGGTTCACGGACCCGGCACCTGACGCGCGCCGCCGTCGGCGGTACCGCGTATCACGTTGGCGTCGTGCTGGAGGAACTGCCGCCAGGCAAGCAAAGTTGTCCCTTTCACTACCATATCCACGAAGAAGAACATGTCTTTGTGCTGGCCGGTTCGCTGACCTTGCGATTGGGGCGTGAGCGGTTCGACATGAAGCCGGGTGACTACGCGTGCTTTCCCGCGGGCGTGCCGCTCGGTCACTGCCTCGAAAACTACAGCGATTCAGATTGTCGGTACATCGTGGTCGGTGAGCGACGCGCTGACGAGGTTTGCGTGTATCCCGATTCGAACAAGGTCGCGGTCGACGCCGTCGGCCGCACGATACTGGACCTGGCGGCAACGCGCGGTTACTGGCACGGTGAAGACACAGGCGAAGCCGAGGCGGCCCAACCGGGCCCCACCGACGGTGCGCAAGAGGCGCCGCGTCCGAGACCACCCATCTCTGTAGACGACGTCGAATGGCGGCAGGAAGGCGTTCCCGGCAGCAGGCATTTCGGCGGAGAATCCCGTCACCTCACGTTTGAAGCGGTCGGTGCCGCGTATCACGTCGGCATGCTGATCGAGTCACCCGCGCCCGGCAAACGGATCGCGCCCCGCCACTACCATATGGTGGAGGAGGAACACGCGTTCATTCTCGAAGGTGAAGCAACACTACTGCTGGGCGATGAGCGCTATACGATGCGCGAGGGTGACTATGTTTGCCTGCCCGCGGGCCAGCGCCTCGGGCACTCGATCGTAAACAGCGGGAGCGGTCCCTGCCGCTACCTTATGATCGGCGAGTCGAGCCCGAATGAGGTCTGTGTCTATCCCGATTCCAACAAGGTGTATGTTCGCGCACTGGAGCCTGAACCACCGCTTTTCGACATGGCGGCAAAGCGCCGGTACTGGGATGGCGAGCAAACGGACTGACGCGGAATCCACGCAAACTTCAGGCGTTATCGAGGCACTCGTAGACCCGTGCGATCAGCCCTGCACCGAAGAAGGGTTCCAGCGTCAGGTGATTGCGCACGAAACCGACTGAGACCTTGCGCTCCGGGTCTGCGAATCCCTGTTGGCCGCCAGCACCGCTGTGACCGAACGCGGAGGGCGTCGGTCCCATCGACCGTCCAAGCGGACCTTCAACGAGGTTCAGGAAGAAACCCAGTCCCCGGCTGGTCGGCATGCCGAGGACCGTGTCCATTTCGGTTCGCCGCTCGGCGGTGAATCGGGCCACCGTCTCCGGCGAAAGCAGCGTGACACCCTCCAGTGTGCCGCCGCCGGCAAGCATTGCGTGGAATCGTGCAAGACCGCGCGCGGTGGCTGTACCGTTACCGGCCGGTACCTCGGTCTCGAGCACGCGCGGGTTGTTCATCAGTTCCGCCAGGCGATCCAGCGCACCGACGCCCTCGCGCGCCATAAACGCCTTGCCGGCAAAATGGGCGGGATCGCGATTGTTGAGGAGCAGCGGTTCGAGCACGGCGCGCAGTTCCGGCGCGAGTTCGTCGAGGTTGATGTTCCGTACCCTCGCGACCCGCTTGAAGTCCTCCGAGGCAGTACCGATAGAGAAATCCAGGTTGAGGGGATCAGCGATTTCCTCCCGGAAGAACTCACCGAGGCTTCGGCCGTCAATGCGACGGACCAACGCGTCCCACGCCCAACCACAAGTCAGGCCATGGTAACCGTGGCAGGAGCCGGGTTCCCACTCAGGTGCTGCACCCGCCAACCGGCGCTCGATTTCCTGTATATCGCTCCAGCCACTGCCATCCCATTGCAGGAGGCTTTCGTAATCCGGGATGGTTATCGTACCGGCAGAGTGGTCGAGCAGTTGTGCGACGGTGATCTGCGCTTTGCCGGCCGCCGCGAACTCGGGCCAGTAGGTCGCCGCGGGCGCCTCGACATCCAGCTTGCCGCGATCCGCCAGCACCGCGAGACACGTGGCGGCAGCCGCTTTCGTCGCGGACATCAACACTGCGCGCGTATTCTCTCCCCACGCCTTGTCGGGCGCCGCCATGCCGGACCAGATATCGACCACCGGTGCACCCTCAAGCGTCACGGCAAGAGCGCAGCCGCCACCCAGCAGTTTATCTTCGTTCTCAGCCAGGTATTCCCGGACTGGTTCAAATCCACTTGCGACGACACCTTCTACGCTCATGTGCTGCTCTCCAGATGGCTTCGCGCAATCATAGCAACCGCCCGCGAGTGGTGTTACCACGCCGGCCTGCATACTTCCTTTTCGGCCATCGCAGTGGATTGGTATTGATCTTTAGTGAATTAGTGAATTAGTGCAATAATGCACTTATGCAGCCAATCATCCTGTTTTCTGTTTCGACCACTGCCGGCACGCCCGTCTACAGGCAACTCATCGAGCAAATTCAGCGACTTATCGTCAGTGGAAAGCTGGCGCCCGGGCAGATACTGCCCTCGATCCGGGAAGTCGCCAAACAGCTCACGATCAATCCGATGACGGTGTCGAAGGCCTACAGTTTGCTCGAGAACGATGGCTACCTGGAACGCTGCAAAGGGGTCGGCATGCGGGTTCTGCCGGTCGAGACAATTGAAATGCCGGACCTGCTGGCTCCGGCCGTCGACGAACTCGTTTCGAAGGCGCGGGAGCTCGGGGTCACGCTCGAAGCGTTGCAGGAGAACATCAACGCAAAGTGGGAGATTAGCGATGAATGAGGTTGTTACGGTCGAACGCCTGAACCGGTCTTTTCGAGAGGGCATACTCGTCCCCGGTAAACCTGTCCTCGTCGATGCAACCTGAGTGTGCCGCAAGGTGCGATCGTTGGGCTCATCGGTTGCAATGGTGCAGGCAAGACCACGCTGCTTCGATGTTTGCTGGGGTTGCTGAAGCCAACCGGTGGCAGATGCGAGATGTTCGGCGAACCCAGCTGGAACGCACCGCCCCACGTGAGACAACGAATCGGCTACGTTCCACAAAAGCAGGAGTCCTTCCTCGCCATGTCGCTGAACGATATGGCGGACTACTTCGGATCGTTCTATGAAAGCTGGGACAAGGCCTTCGTCGACCACCTGATCTCACGACTGGATGTGCCACGATTCACACGAATGGAGAAAATGTCAGAGGGCGAAAAGCAGAAGGCGGCGATCGTCATGGCGCTGGGGCATCGCCCTGAACTCCTCGTGCTCGACGAGCCGGTGGCAAGCCTCGACCCGGTAGCGCGCCACCATTTCATGGACGTGCTCTTTGATCTCTTCATGGACGAGGCCCGCACCGTGATCCTGTCCAGTCACATCATGTCCGACATCGAGCGCGTCGTGACGGACGTTGTCATGATGAAGGGGGGACAGACGACGCTCACTTGCTCCCTCGATGACTTGAAGCAGAGCGTCGTGAGGCTTCGGCTCAGCTGGAGTGACCCGAGCGTGCGCGACGTGATCACCGCGCTGCCCGACAAACTCTTCGAAACCTTCGACGACAACCGGGCCGTACTGACGCTATCCTCGCTGCGCGACGATCAGCTCCACGGCCTGAAACAGCGCTGCGACAGCGTCGAAGTGGAATCGCTCGGGCTCGAGGACATCTTCCTGGAACTCAACCGATGATCGCAAACACGCTGAGTGCAAAAACAATCCTCACGCGTCCGCCGTATATCCTGTTCTTCCTCGGTGCGCACCCTTTCCAGATCGTTGGCGTTTTCCTCTACGCGGTATTCGCGCTGCCGTACATCGTTATTTCCCGGGACCCCGCCGCCTGCCTGTGGCACATCCTTGCGATAGCACTCCTGACCGGCATCCGGAGCGATGCGCTGCACAGGTCATGGCATGCCTTCCTGATCCCGGACTATCGTCTCACGCAAAAGCTCAGGACGCTCCTGCTCGCACTGGCGCTCACCCTGCCGATTGTCGCGGTCGTATTCGAACCGGACAGGTG
>JAGRIN010000261.1 GCA_020443245.1 Pseudomonadales bacterium | reverse complement strand
GGAACTTTGAACATCGTGGCGATACGTTCCGCGATGTCGTGCGCGCGAGGATGCCATCATGAGTATGGCCAATCGCCTGCAAATCAAGGCGCCGTCGCTGCCGACCACCAACTGGCCCGTGGACCCGGTGATCTCTGTGTCTTTCTTGATGCTGGTCGTTTTCGGCCTCGTCATGGTTGCTTCCGCCTCATCCGAGATCTCGGCGCGCCAGTACGGCAATCCGTTTGCCATGTTCATTCGGCATGGCGTGTACATGGCGGCGGCGTTGGGCGCCGGGGCATTCGCCATGTCGATTCCTGTTTCGCTGTGGCAACGTATCGACCGTCTGGCGCTGCTCGCCAGTGCGATGCTGCTGGTCGCGGTGCTGGTACCGGGCCTCGGTCGCGAGGTCAACGGTGCTGCACGCTGGATTCCGCTCGGATTTTTCAACCTGCAAGGATCCGAGTTCGTGAAGTTGCTTGGCGCTGTATTCGTGGCGGGATACGTCGTGCGCAACGGTGAAGGCATACGGACCAACTGGATCGAGTTCACGAAGCCACTCGCGATCATGGCAGCGCTGGTGGTCTTGCTGCTTGGCCAGCCTGACTTCGGCGCGGCCGTCGTCATCATGTCGATGGCACTCGGCGTGATCTTCCTCGCTGGCGCACCGATGCGCTTCTTCCTGCCGATGATGCTGGTCGTACTTGCCGGCGGTGTGTTCCTGGTGGTCGAGCAACCTTATCGTCTCGCACGCCTCGCCGTGTTCGCCGACCCGTGGCAACACCAGTTCGGTGGTGGATACCAACTCACGCAGGCGCTCATCGCGATCGGACGTGGGGAATGGTTCGGGCTTGGACTCGGTAACAGCATCCAGAAGCTGTTCTTCCTTCCGGAGGCCCACACCGATTTCCTGTTCTCGATCATCGTCGAGGAACTTGGCGTCGCCGGCGCAGTATTCGTGATTGGCCTGTTCGCCGCGCTCGTTACGCGCGGGATATGGGTCGGTCGGCGCGCCGAGGCGCGCGGCATGTATTTTCACGCCTACCTGGCATTCGGGATATCGCTGCTGCTGGGTGTCCAGGCGGCCATCAACATAGGCGTCAACATCGGGCTCCTGCCGACCAAGGGGCTCACGTTGCCGCTGGTGAGCTACGGGGGAAACAGCCTCATTGTGAGTTGCATGCTCGTCGGGATGCTGCTGCGGATCGAATACGAGTGCCGCGGCGAAGCTGTCGCCCGTCGCAAGGGGGGTGCGCGCCGTGGTTAAGCCAGCCATGACACACATCGACGTGCCCGAGATGCGCCGTATCCGACGCATCCACTTTGTCGGTATCGGTGGCGCAGGCATGTGCGGGATCGCTGAAGTGCTGCTCAACCAGGGTTATGAGATCTCGGGTTCGGACGCGCAGGACACCAATGTGACGAAGCGACTCGCCCGGCTCGGCGCGAGAATACAAACCGGGCACAGGGCCGAGAATGTCGACGGCGTCGATGTCGTCGTGACCTCGTCCGCCATTGGCCCCGGCAACCCGGAAGTCGACGCTGCAACGCGCCTTCGCATTCCCGTTGTGCGACGTGCGGAAATGCTGGGTGAACTCATGCGCTATCGGCATGGCATCGCGGTGGCGGGTACTCACGGCAAGACGACCACGACGAGTCTTGTTGCCTCAGTGCTTGGACAGGCAGGGCTCGATCCGACATTCGTCATCGGCGGCCTGCTGAACAGCGCCGAGTCGAACGCACGACTGGGCGCGAGCCGGTACCTGGTGGCAGAGGCGGATGAATCCGATGCATCGTTCCTGCACTTGCAGCCGATGGTGGTTGTCCTGACGAACGTCGACAGGGATCACCTGACGTTTTATGAAGGTAGCTTCGACAAGTTGAAGCGCGCGTTCGTCGAGTTTATCCACAACCTGCCGTTCTATGGCCTGGTGGTGGCCTGTATCGATGACCCGGTGGTCAAGTCGTTGCTGCCGGAACTCAAGCGTTCCGTTGTGACCTATGGTTTTGATCCCGCCGCGGATATCCACGTCACGTCGATGACGCAGCGCGGCGGACAATCCACGTTTGCGGTTGCGCGCGCGGGACTGCCGGGTGAACTGGAAATCTCGCTGGGATTGCCGGGGCGGCACAACGTCCAGAACGCAATGGCGGCGATTGCCGTGGCAACCGACGAGGGCATCTCGGACCGGGATATCCAGGAAGGTCTCCGTACCTTTGCGGGCGTCGGTCGCCGCTTCGAGATTCACGGCCACTTCACTGTGGGCGACGGCGAGTTCGTGCTGGTCGATGATTACGGCCATCACCCAAGCGAAGTGCGCGCAACGATCGAGTCCGTCCGGTCCGGCTGGCCGGATGCCCGTCTCGTCATGGTCTACCAGCCACATCGATTCACGCGAACACTCGAGCTTTTCGACCAGTTCGTCGATGTGCTGCTGACAGTGGATTACCTGATCCTCCTGGATGTGTATCCGGCCGGTGAGAAACCCATTCCGGGTGCGAGCAGCGAAGAGTTGTTCAAGGCAATCTCGGGCCGGGCGCGCGGCACAACGGCGGTTCACGTTGGGAGTATCGACGAGGTGCCGGCGGAACTCGAGAAGGTGGTGAGGCCCGGCGATTTTGTGCTGACCCAGGGCGCGGGTGAGACCAGCAAGCTTGCAGGTTCTCTCACATCGCTTTGGGCAAACAGGAGGGTCGCGTCATGAAATGGAAGCTTCTCGCCTCGTCGGGTGCAGTGATTGCGACGGTGCTCGCCGTCTGGGCTTTCGCCGCGGGTGACGAGATGAATGTCAGCTACGTTGCGGTCAAAGGCGAACTGACCGAGCCGCAGCGTGCCGATGTTTACCGGGTGCTGATCGATCACCGGCAGACGCTGCACGACATCGGTGACGTCAAGATGACGCTGGAGCAGTCACCGTGGATTCATCGCGTCGACGTCCGGCGCGACTGGCCGGACGGAATTGTCGTGTCGGTGCTGACCGAACATCCGATCGCATTCTGGAACAACGACGCGTACATCAACGCCGACGGCAAGGTCTTCACCTCGAAGTTGGTGAGCGCGACGGGATTACCTCAACTGTTCGGTCCGAAGGATTCGGAACGAGAGGTGATGCAGCGATACCTGGAACTGGGTAGCGCGCTCACCGGCAGCGGGCAGGCAGTGGATACGTTGACGCTCGACGAGCGGGGGTCGTGGGCGTTCACGACCAGTCGCGGCATGAGAGTGCTGCTCGGCAAGGACGACACCATGGAGCGCCTGCAAAGATTTCTGGCTGTGTTGGGCAGCGGCGACCTGAAAGCGAGGATCGCCCAGGTGAAGCAGGTCGATACCCGTTACTCGAACGGTGTCGCGATCAGCTTCAAGGACACGGGCCTGGACATTGCTACTACGGATAACACGCAGAGAGAACTGAGACTATGACAGGGTCAATGGGAAATCGGATGATCGTCGGACTCGACATTGGTACCTCGAAGGTCGTTTGCATTGTGGGGGAGATCACGCCGGAAGGTGAGGTCGAGATCGTCGGTATCGGCAGCCACCCGTCACGCGGCTTGAAAAAGGGCGTTGTCGTGAACATCGAGTCGACGGTCCAGTCGATCCAGCGTGCGGTAGAGGAGGCCGAACTCATGGCCGGCTGCCAGATACACGCGGTTTATGCCGGCATCGCCGGCAGTCATATACGCAGCCTCAATTCGCACGGCATCGTGGCGATTCGCGATCGTGAAGTGTTCCAGCCGGACATCGATCGCGTGATCGACGCCGCGCAGGCCGTCGCGATACCGGCCGACCAGAAGATCCTGCACATCCTGCCGCAGGAGTATGTGATCGACGCGCAAGAGGGCGTGAAGGAACCGCTCGGTATGTCGGGAGTACGCCTCGAAGCGAAGGTGCATCTCGTTACCTGCGCTGTGAATGCAGCGCAGAACATCGAGAAGTGCATCAAGCGATGCGGTCTCGAAGTGCAGGACATCATCCTCGAGCAACTGGCCTCCGGCTACGCGGTACTGACCGACGATGAAAAGGACCTGGGCGTCTGTCTTGTCGACATCGGCGGGGGTACCACCGATATCGCGGTCTTCACCGATGGCGCGATTCGCCACACGGCCGTGATCCCCATCGCGGGAGACCAGGTGACCAACGATATTGCGATGGCGCTGCGTACACCGACGCCCCACGCAGAAGAGATCAAGATCAAGTACGCCTGTGCACTCGCGAGCCTCGCGGGGGAGAACGAAACCATCAAGGTGCCGAGCGTGGGCGACCGGGCGGAACGTGACCTGTCCCGCCAGGCGCTCGCGGAAGTCGTGGAGCCGAGGTACGACGAACTGTTCACGCTGATCCAGGCGGAACTTCGCCGCAGCGGGTTCGAGGACCTGATCGCCGCCGGCATCGTCCTCACAGGCGGCACGTCGAAGATGGAAGGCGTGGTGGAGCTCGCGGAAGAGATTTTCCACATGCCGGTGAGCATCGGTAAGCCCCAGGGCGTTACCGGGCTCACGGACATCATCAGGAACCCGATCTACGCGACGGCGGTCGGGCTCTTGCTCTACGGTGCAAAACAACAGTGTGAAGGGGCGGTCGTGCGCCCCCATGCGGGTATGACCGGCTTCGCCCAAAAGGTGAAGAGCTGGTTTCTTGGAAATTATTAAAAGAAGCGTGAACCTCCGGAGGGTTTCTTTATGTTCGAACTAGTCGATAGCGCGCCCCAGAATGCAGTCATCAAGGTGGTCGGTGTCGGAGGCGGCGGGGGCAATGCCGTCCAGCACATGGTGAGCCAGGATATCGCGGGCGTGGACTTCGTTTGCGCCAACACCGATGCCCAGGCGCTCCACAACCTGACGGCGAAAACGCTCCTGCAACTCGGAACGTCCATTACCAAGGGTCTCGGTGCGGGTGCGAACCCGACGCTTGGACGCGAAGCGGCAATGGAAGATCGCGACCGGATCGCCGAGGCGCTGAAGGGCGCCGACATGGT
>JAGRIN010000260.1 GCA_020443245.1 Pseudomonadales bacterium | reverse complement strand
CATGCGTTGCCGACCCGCCGAGCTCGTCGAGGGGACGCGGACGGTCATCACGGTACGCATGAACTACCGGCCTGCGTCTGCCGACCCGGTCGCAGTGCTTGCCAGTGACCGGACCGCGTACGTGAGCCGCTACGCGCTGGGCAGGGACTACCACAAGGTGATGCGAGCGCGCCTCGTGAAACTCTGGAACCGGGTCGCGGATTTCCTGCGTGCAGCTGGCATTGACGATGCCCGTGGACGCGTCTTTACCGACAGTGCACCTGTTATGGAGAAGGCCCTGGCGGAGCAGTCAGGCATCGGCTGGATCGGCAAAAACACGCTGCTCCTCACGAGGGATGCAGGCAGCTGGTTCTTTCTCGGCGAGATATTCACGAACTTGCCGCTCGCGGTGGACGCGCCGATGGAAACAGAACACTGCGGAAGTTGCGATGCCTGCATCACGGCCTGCCCGACCGGGGCCATCGTTGCACCTTACGAACTCGACGCGAAGAAGTGCATTTCGTACCTGACGATCGAAAAGAGGGGAAGCATTCCGGTAGCGCTTCGCGAGGCCATCGGCAACCGGATCTTTGGGTGTGACGACTGCCAGCTCGTCTGCCCGTGGAACAAGTTCGCCAGGCCAACGCGTGAAAGCGATTTCTCCCCACGCCACGGCCTCGACAATACGGGCCTGGTCGAGCTGTTCCTTTGGACCGAGGATGAGTTCCTCGCGCGCACGGAAGGCTCCGCTATCCGGCGCGCGGGCTATGAAGGATGGCTGCGCAACCTGGCGGTCGCGCTGGGAAACGGTCCTGCGTCCAAAGAAGCGAAGTCGGCGTTGTTATCCAGAAGGGACGAGGCGAGTGAAATGGTGGCCGAGCACATCGATTGGGCGCTCGAACAACTCGAACGCCGTGGCGTCGCGGGATAGCGCTGCTACACGCGGAAGAAATGCTCCCGGTAGTGCCGCAGTTCCGAGATGCTGTCACGAATGTCATCCAGTGCGCGGTGCAGCGCGTGCTTTTTCAGCGATTCGTACACTTCAGGACGCCAACGCACACACAGTTCCTTCACCGTGCTCACGTCGAGGTTCCTGTAGTGAAGGTAGCTCTCGAGCGTCGGCATGTACTTGACCAGGAATCGGCGGTCCTGGCCAATACTGTTACCACACAGCGGCGACTCGCCAGGCGCCACATATTGCTTGATGAAATCCAGGGTCGCCTGTTCCGCCTTGTGTTCGCTGACCCCTTCCTTCATGACCTTGTCGACGAGGCCGGAGGCGTTGTGGTGACTCGTGTTCCATTCATCCATCGCATCCAGCAGGGCCTTTGGCTGCTGAACGACGATCACCGGACCTTCCGCAACGATATTGAGCTTCGAGTCCGTGATGATCGTGGCAATCTCCAGTATCCGTTCCTTCTCCGGATCGAGACCGCTCATTTCCAAGTCCATCCAGACGAGGTTTTCGGAATATGCCACCAGGTCGCCCTTGGCTGTCTGTAAAGGTGGTTATGTTAACTGAAAAGCCTGCGCCAGAACCATGAGCCGCAGTGTGGCCGCCGTCCTCCTGTCCGCCGGTTTCAACCGCCGGGTACGTTCAGTAGAATGGCGACTCCCGTCCACCCGGCACCCATCGTGAACGACCTGATCATCGAACCTCGCGCCGCGCAGGCACTCATCCGGTCGGAAAGTTGCCTGATCGTCGACCTGTCGCGGACACAAACGTGGCAACGCGCGCACATCGATCGCGCGGTACACGTGGAGCCGTCGGAACTCGTCGACGGCAACAAGCCGGCTGTCGGCAAGCTGCCGCCGCTTGCTCGCCTTGAAGCGCTGTTCTCTCGAATTGGCTACGACCCTGACCAACACGTCATCGCATACGACGACGAAGGCGGCGGTTGGGCCGGGCGCTTTTTGTGGACACTCGCAATGCTCGGTCACCGAAAGATGTCGATGATCGACGGCGGCATCATCGCCTGGGCGGAAGAGGGCTTGCCGCTCACCGCGGAGGTTGTGGACCCTGCCCCGCGCACCGTGAGCCTCACCCTGCATCCCGAATACCGGGCCACCCGACAGGAAGTACTCGACTCCCTGGGCGATGACGGAACAGTGGTGTGGGATGCCAGGTCGCATGAGGAATACATCGGCACCAAAGTGGTTTCCGCAAGAGGCGGCCACATTCCCGGCGCCATCAATCTCGACTGGCTCGACGTCATGGACCGCGACAACAACCTGAAGGTGAGGCGCGACATCGAAACGATGCTCTCCGAGCTCGGGATCACGCCGGACAAGCGCGTGATTACACATTGCCAGACACATCATCGCTCCGGCCTGACCTGGGCTGTGGGCCGCTCTCTCGGCTACGATATTCGCGCGTACGACGGTTCGTGGTCCGAGTGGGGCAACGACCCGGGCACGCCCGTCGAGACAGGATGAAGGCGCTGTTCCTCTTCCTGCAGCGGATCGTTCCGCAGCATCTTCTGTCCCGACTGGTCGGCCTTCTCGCCCACTCCCGGGTGGGCATTATCAAGGGGCCCTTCATTCGATTGTTCATCGGCGCGTACAACGTCGACCTGAGCGAGGCCGAAATCGAGTCACCGGCCGAATTTCCCACGTTCAACGCCTTCTTCACACGGGCGCTGAAGCCCGGCGTCCGTCCGGTTTCCGGCGCCATCTGTTCCCCGGCCGACGGCGCCGTATCGATGGTGGGCCCGATCGAAGTCAACCACCTGCTGCAGGCCAAGGGCATCACATACTCGCTTGACCGACTGCTCGGCGAGGACACTGCGGCCCAGTTCGAAAACGGCAGCTTCGCCACCATCTACCTGGCGCCACGGGACTATCATCGTGTGCATTCCCCCATGGAAGGCACGTTGCGCCGGGCGCGCTACATCCCCGGCAAGCTGTTCTCGGTCAACCAGACCACGGCAGGGAACATTCCGGACCTCTTCGCGATCAATGAACGTCTCGTACTCTGGTTCGATACCGTACTGGGCCCGATGTGCGTCGTGCTGGTGGGCGCCATGATTGTGGCGGGCATCAAGAGTACGTGGCGAGAGCGCATGTACGAACCCGGCAAGGTCACCGAAGAGACCGGCCTCGACATTCCGTTTCGGCAGGGCGAAGAACTCGGACAGTTCCAGCTTGGCTCGACGGTCATCGTCGTGCTGCCGCGGGCGGAAAAGTTCGAAGTAGCGCCCGGGGATACAGTGCGCATGGGCCAGGCGTTGGTGAAGTAGAGCAGGTCAGAGCCTGGGGTCACTGAAGGCAATCACCTCGTCAAGGCTGCCCGCGCCGGTCATCAACATCAGAAGCCGATCGAGCCCCATCGCGACACCGCAGCATTCAGGCATATGCCCGAGCGCCGCCAGGAGTTTGCGGTCCGCCTGTACGGTGGGGAGATCCCGTACGCGGCGAAGGGTGTTGTTGTGTTCGAACCGTCGGGCGAGTTCCCCGGCATCCCGCAACTCCAGGTAACCGTTCGCGAGTTCGGTGCCATGCCAGAACAACTCGAATCGCCGCGAAACCAGCTCGCCGCGCTCGTTCTGCGCAACGCGAGAGAGCGAAGCCTGGCTGGCAGGGAAATCGAACACGAACGTCGCACCATCGAGCCCGGGCTCAATGGCAGTCGAGAACAACGCATCCAGCAAATCGTTGCGCGTGCCTTCATCGCCATGATCTGTGATGTGCGCCGCCGCCCCGTCCGGCAGTTCGGTTCGCACGAGATGCCAGAGCGCATCGAGCCCGGCGGTGTGTGGAGACACGCCGAACCTTGCCTCGAAGAGTTGCCCGTAATCCACCTGTGACGCTGGCGCCAGGGCCTGCCCGTGGCGCGTCGCGAGCAGGGTGAGCAGGTCGAACACCTCACGCGCCAGTTCAGGAAGGTCGAAACCGGGCCGGTACCATTCGAGCATCGTGAACTCGGTATTGTGCCGACGTCCTGACTCACCGCCGCGCATCACAGGCCCGACCTGGTAGATCGCGCCCGTCCCGGCGGCGAGCAGTCGTTTCATCGCATACTCGGGGGAAGTCTGCAGAAAGAAAGTTCGAGGCCCGTCAACGGCGCTCACATTCTGCAGGTGGACATCGCTTGCGCCTGCCCCGCCGAGCACCGGCGTTACGACCTCGAGGACATCCCGCTCCGCGAAGAAGTCCCGGATGGTGCGCAGCATGCCGGCCCGCGCGCGCAGCATGACGGGCGACGTGCCCGGCCGCCATGCGTCGGACACAGGCGGCCTAGCTCTTGACCCGGTTCTGGTACTCGCCCGTGCGGGTGTCGACGCGGATAACCTCACCGATGCTGATGAACAGAGGCACCTTGACGACGGCACCCGTCGAAAGGGTCGCGGGCTTTGTGCCGCCCTGTGCAGTGTCACCCTTGATACCGGGATCCGTTTCGGCGACTTCCAGTTCAACGAAGTTGGGGGCTTCGACACCGATCGGGTTGTCGTTCCAGAGCGTGACCATGAACTTGTCCTGCTCCTTCAGCCACTGTTTCGCATTCGAGACCGCCGCATCGTCGGCCGCGACCTGTTCGAAACTGCCGTCTGTCTTCATGAAATGCCAGTACTCGCCGTCGTTGTACAGGTACTCCATTTCGGTCTCCAGCACATCGGCGCCTTCGAGCGACTCGCCGGACTTGAAGGTGCGCTCCCAGACCCGGCCGGTGCGAAGGTTGCGAAACTTCACGCGGTTGAATGCCTGCCCCTTGCCGGGCTTGACGTACTCGTTTTCAAGGATCGAACACGGTTCGCCCTCAAGCATCACCTTAAGACCGGACTTGAATTCGTTGGTAGAATAGCTTGCCATCGATCCACTCTCTCAATCGCGGTAAAAAAAGTCCCCAATGATACCTGTTACCGACGCCGGTTGGCAGGGCCAGCCGTGGCAGTGGCACCTTGCAAATGCGGTGACCGACATCAACGAACTCGTTAGGTTGGCCGGCATTGCGCCGCGCGAAATCCCGACCGATTTCCCGCTGCTCGCCCCGCTACC
>JAGRIN010000259.1 GCA_020443245.1 Pseudomonadales bacterium | reverse complement strand
GACCAATATCGAAAAAGGCTATCAGGATGTGGATGCCGCCTTCCCGGACAGAGCCGTCGATTTCTACCCCGAGCAGGACTATCGCCCCAAGGACATGACGGAAACAGAGTGGCCGCATGAGTTAATCACCAAGCATGCGTCGCTCTTCATCACGGCTTGGGGGGCGGGAAATCTCGTTGCCGATCCTACGCTTAAGACGCCGGTCGAGTGCCTCGTGGCAAATGGTCCGGGGACCTTGAATGGAAAACCGGCCGCTGTCCAGATCGTCAGGGGACAGGCTGTTTACGAACGCGGCCTATGGTATGTACAGCTGCAGCGGCGCATGGAACTCCCACACGATCAGGAACATGACTGCGCGGCTGATGAACGCGAGTTCGCTCCCGGCGACTATCTGCCAGTCTCTTTCGCCGTTTGGAACGGAAGCGCCGGCGATCGCGACGGAAAGAAGAACATCAGCATCTGGCAGAAACTGGTGATCGAGTAATCGCCCATTCACCGCGCGTTCCGCGCACCAGAGACATGAGGATCCGATCATGGCGATCAATCCGGATGGAATATCGAGACGCCGTTTCCTGAAGACGACTGGCATTGCGATCGGCGCTGCGTCGGGGCTCGGCTGGCCGCTGAAGTCGCTGGCATTCCGTGGCGATATCGCCAATCCACTCGCGTTCTACCCTGACCGCGGATGGGAGAAGATCTACCGTGACCAATACCGTTATGACGGTCGCTTCACGTGGGTATGCTCGCCGAACGATACGCACGCCTGTCGGGTACAAGCCTATACGCGGAACGGCGTCATCATCCGCATGGGATCGCAGTACGACTACCAGACCTACGGCGACATCTACGGCAACAAAGCAACGCCCAACTGGAATCCCCGGCAGTGTGCCAAGGGTTACACGTATCACCGATTGATATACGGTCCTTATCGACTAAAGCATCCAATCATTCGCAAGGGCTGGAAGGAATGGGCCGACGCCGGTTTCCCCGACCTCGATGTCAATGACAACCGATCGAAGTACAAGTTCGACAGTCGCGGAACCGACGAGCATGTGCGCATCGCGTGGGATGACGTGTTTCGCTATATCGGCAAGGCGTATGTCGCCGTGGCTCGGCGCTACAGCGGTGAAGCCGGGGCGGAGAAGCTGCGCGCCCAGGGCTATCCGGAGGAAATGATCGAGGAAATGGGCGGTGCCGGCACCCGCACCTTCAAGATGCGCGGGGGCATGGGACTGCTGGGCGTCATCGGCAAGTACGGCATGTACCGGCTGAACAACTCGATGGCGCTGCTGGATTCCCATGTTCGCGGCGTCGGGCCGGACGAGGCGCGCGGCGGTCGCAACTGGAGCAACTACACGTGGCACGGCGATCAGACGCCCGGCCAGCCCTGGGTCCACGGTCTTCAGAACAGCGACTGCGATTTCAACGACCTGCGGTTCAGTAAGCTAATCATCATGAACGGCAAGAATCTCGTGGAGAACAAACTCACGGATTCGCACTGGTTCATCGAGTGCATGGAGCGCGGCGGTCGTATCGTCGTCATCGCACCGGAATATGGCGCGCCGAGCACCAAGGCCGACTATTGGATTCCGATTCGTCCGCAGACGGATGCGGCACTGTGGCTGGGCGTCACGCGCTGCATGATCGACAACAAGTGGTACGACGAATCATTCCTGACGCAGTACACGGATTTCCCGTTGCTGGTTCGGACAGACACACTGGAGCGATTGCGGGCGGAAGACGTCTTTTCCAGCTATCAGAGCAAGCTCTCGAAGGATGGCCCGAGCTACAAGGTGCAGGGTCTTACCGACGAGCAGCACGAGAAGATCGGCGATCGCGTCGTCTGGGATGCCAGGTCAAAGAAGCCGGTCGCCGTCACGCGCGATGATCTTGGCAAGCGCTTCGCGCAGAAGGGGATCACGCCTGCACTCGACGGCACGTGGAATATTAAACTCACCGACGGATCGGAAGTCGAAGTCAAGACGCTCTGGTCGATGTATCGCGTGCATCTCAAGGATTACGATCTCGATTCGGTCGCCGAGATCACCCATTCGCCCAAGGAACTCATCGAGCGCATGGCGCGCGATATCTGGGAAACAACGCAGGATGGCGGACCTGTCGCGATCCACCAGGGCGAGGGCATCAATCACTGGTTCCATGCGACCGAAGCCAACCGCGCGGCGTATCTGCCAATCATGTTGACGGGCAACATCGGCAAGAAGGGAACCGGCGTCCACGGCTGGGCCGGCAACTACAAGGCGGCCTTGTTCCAGGGCAGCAAGATCACGGGCCCCGGGTTCAAGGGTTGGGTCGGCGAGGACCCGTTTGCGCCCAACCTCGACAAGACGGCGCACGGTCGCGACGTCAAGGTTCGCTTGTGCTGCAAAGGCGAGGAACCGGCGTATTGGAATCACGGCGATCGTCCGCTCATCGTCGATACGCCGAAGGCCGGACGCAAAGTGTTCACCGGTCAGACGCACATGCCCACACCTACCAAGACGTTGCACTTCAACAACGTCAATCTCTTTAACAACGCCAAACACGCCTACGACATGTTCAAGAATGTCAATCCGATGATCGAGATGATCATCTCGCAGGACATCGTCATGACGGCGTCGGTGCAGTATGCCGACATCGGGCTGCCGGCGAACAGTTGGGTCGAGTTCCAGGATCTGGAAATCACGGCGTCCTGTTCCAATCCGTTCCTGCAGATATGGAAGGGGGGAATCAAGCCGGTATTCGACTCGAAGGACGACCTGACGATTCTTGCGAACGTCGCGAAGGCCGTCGGCACGGAAATCGGCGATTCCCGTTTCCATGACTACTTCAAGTTCGAACATGAGAATCAGCGAAGTATCTACATTCAGCGGCTGCTCGATACCTGCACGACGACCGTCGGTTACAAGCTCAGCGATATCATGGCCGGCAAGTATGGTCCGCCGGGGGCGGCGCTGATGCTGTTTCGCACCTATCCGCGGATTCCGTTCTGGGAACAGGTTCACGACGACGAACCGTTCCACACGGATACGGGGCGGATTCACGCCTACACCGACGTTCCGGAGGCGATCGAATACGGCGAGAACTTCATCGTGCATCGCGAAGGTCCGGAGGCGACGCCGTATCTGCCGAACGTGATCGTGTCGACCAACCCGTACGTGCGACCCGAAGATTACGGAATCCCGGCCGACGCGGAGCACTGGGACGAGCGAACCGTGCGAAACGTCAAGATGGGCTGGCCGGACGTTCGACGATCGAGCAACTTCCTCTGGGAGCGGGGCTTTAAGTACTACTGCCTGACGCCCAAGACCCGCCATCGCGTGCATTCGCAGTGGAGCAACGTTGACTGGCACCAGATTTTCGACAGCAATTTCGGTGATCCCCATCGTATGGACCGGCGAGCGCCATACGTCGGGGAGCACCAATTGCACATCAATCCGCAGGCCGCGAAAGACCAGGGCATTAATGACGGCGACTACGTATATGTCGACGCCAACCCCGCCGATCGTCCCTATCGCGGCGCCCGACCTGACGATCCGTTCTACAAAGTCGCCCGACTGATGCTGCGAGCGATTTACAACCCGGCCTATCCCTACAACGTCGTGATGATGAAGCACGCGCCGTACATCGCGACCGAAAAGAGCGTGAAGGCGCATGAAACTCGCAAGGACGGTCGCGCGCTATCAGATGACGGCTACCAGGCCAACCTGCGCTACGGTTCTCAGCAAAGCGTGACGCGCAACTGGCACATGCCGATGCACCAGACCGACACGCTGTTCCACAAGACCAAGGCATACATGGGGTTCATCTTCGGCGGCGAGGCGGACAATCACGCCGTGAACACCGTGCCCAAGGAAACGCTGGTTCGCGTCGTGAAGGCCGAAGACGGCGGTTTGGGCGGAAAGGGAATCTGGGCGCCTGCGACGACTGGATTGTCCCCTGCCAACGAAAATGACGTCATGCAGCGCTATCTGGCCGGTGGATTCGTCGGCGATTACGGCGCTGGCAAAGATGAAGTCATCATCGACGAGTTCTAGGAGCGATCATGCCCTATCAAGATCCAGATCCGACGGACCCCATGACACTACATGGCGTGGAAGTCGAGGCCCAGGGCGTGGAAGCCATGGTTGATATGGCCGTGTGCTTTATCGAGGAGTACGCCCGGGCCGGCTTCGATGCTGATCGCATCATGCGCATGTTTCATACGCGGAGCTACGCCGGACCGGCTTTGGCATTGCGGACACTCGGCGAGCGACGCATTCGGGAATTGATCGCCGACGAGATTGCGATTCGCGGATCGCGGCGACTCGGCAGGGAACGACTTGCGACGACGTCCGCGGGCATTGAATTGCCCGTCCTCGAGACAGGCGGCTGATCCCCGGCCACAGGAGAACTGACATGCCTTCAGTATACAACTGGCAGCTCGGACGGCAGATGCGTTATCCCTACGAGGAGGCGGCTCCCAAGGAGCAGTTCGCGTTCGTCATCAATATCAACCGCTGCATCGGTTGCCAGACCTGCACGATGGCCTGCAAGAGCACCTGGACCTTCGCCAAGGGCCAGGAGCACATGTGGTGGACCAACGTCGAGACCAAACCCTATGGCGGCTATCCGCAACATTGGGACGTCAAGATTCTCGACAAGCTCGAGCAAGCCAACCCCGGCGAGCAACGCTGGAGTGGAACTCCCAACGGCGATACGTCGAAGCCCTACGGCAAGTTCGACGGAAAGGGCATCTTCGAGGTGCCGCATGCCGTCGCGCGGGGCAGCCAGCCGAACCAAGTGCTTGGGTACCTGCCAACGGACGAGGAATGGCGCTTTCCCAATATCTACGAAGACACGCCGCAGCATGGTCAGTCGAAACCGATGGACTTCGGCAAGGGTGAAGACATCAAGGGCGATGTCAAGCACAAGGCATGGTTCTTCTATCTTGCGCGACTATGCAACCATTGCTCGTACCCGGCGTGCCTTGCGGCCTGTCCGCGCAACGCGATTTATAAACGACCCGAAGACGGCATCGTACT
>JAGRIN010000024.1 GCA_020443245.1 Pseudomonadales bacterium | reverse complement strand
TGCTGTCATCGCGCCGCTGACCTTAATCATGACACTGGCGACATGCGTCATCGTGATAGCGCGTTACGTCTTCCAGACAGGGCTCGTTCCGCTTCAGGAAATCGTCATCTATATGCACGGCATCGTCTTCCTGCTGGGCGCCGGCTATACGTTGAAGGAAAAGGGCCACGTTCGTGTCGACATTCTCTACCAGCGATTCTCCAGCCGCACGCGTGCGCTGGTCGACCTGGGTGGTCATCTCTTCTTTCTCACCCCGGTCTGCGCGTTCATCTTCTTTTCGAGCCTCGACTACGTCTCCCTGTCTTTTTCCATGCGTGAAGGCAGCGCGGAGCCGGGTGGCCTGCCGGGCGTCTACCTCCTCAAGTCGCTTATTCCGGCGATGGCCGCACTGCTCTTCCTGCAAGGCATCTCCGAGGCGCTGAAGAACCTGCTCACCTTGATGAACCACGATGGCTGAGTACGCCTCACTGCTGATGTTCGCAGCCGCATTTGTGCTGCTGCTGCTGGGCTATCCTGTCGCACTGACCCTCGGCGGGACCGCACTGATCGCCGCCGGTATCGGCATCCTCACCGGCACCTTCGAGTCCACGTTCCTGTTTGCCACGCCGAATCGCCTGTTCGGTATTGTGACGAACCAGACGCTGATCGCCGTGCCCCTCTTTATTCTCATGGGCGTGATCCTTGAACGTTCGAGAATCGCCGAACGCCTGCTCGACGCGATGAGCCGGCTCTTCGGGAAACTGCCCGGCGGACTCGGCATCGCCGTCACTGTCGTTGGCATGCTGATGGCGGCGAGCACCGGCATTGTTGGCGCGACCGTCGTCACCATGGGCCTGATGTCGCTGCCCAGCATGATCAAGGCAAACTACGACCCGAAGCTTGCCACCGGTGCGATCTGCGCAACCGGCACCCTTGGGCAGATTATCCCGCCCTCCATCGCGCTGGTGCTCCTGGGTGACGTCATGTCGAATGCCTACCAGCAGGCCCAACTCAAGCTGGGTATCTTCAACCCGAAGACGGTCTCGGTGGGGGATCTCTTTGCGGGCGCCGTCATCCCGGGCCTGATACTGGTGCTGCTCTACCTGGCCTACATCATTGTCGTATCGATCGCCGAGCCGCATCGCGCACCCCCAATCGACGACGAGCAAGAGGTGACGGGACGCGAGCTGATCACAAGCATCATTCCGCCACTGATACTGATTGTCGCGGTGCTGGGTTCTATCCTGAAGGGCCTGGCCACGCCGACGGAAGCCGCCGCGGTCGGCGCGCTTGGCGCACTGCTTCTCGCACTGCAATCACGTTCGCTGAACTTCTCGGCACTGAAGGACATCTGCCTGTCGACAACTCGCACAACCGCGATGGTTTTCTTCATCCTGGTCGGTGCGTCAATTTTCTCGCTGGTCTTCCGCGGGTACGGCGGCGACGACCTGGTCCACCATGTCTTTACCAACATGCCCGGCGGGGTCGTCGGCGCCACGATCATCGTGATGCTCGTGATCTTCCTGCTGGGGTTCATTCTCGACTTCATCGAGATCACGTTCGTTGTTGTGCCCATCGTGGGGCCGGTGCTCCTCGCGATGGGCCTGGACCCGGTGTGGCTCGGCATCATGATCGCGATCAACCTGCAGACGTCGTTCCTGACACCGCCCTTCGGATTCGCGCTGTTCTACCTGCGCGGTGTCGCGCCACCCGAAGTGCTGACGAGCGACATTTACCGCGGCGTCGTGCCCTTTATCGTCCTGCAGCTCATCATGTTGCTGTTGCTTGCGTGGCAGCCGGAACTCGCGACATGGTTACCCTCGGTGCTATTCAAGTAACCGAGAGGGCGACCTGACGCTACTGCGCCAGGTCGTCGGTTTCTGCTCGCGCATTGAGGAACGCGCGTTCGGAGATTTCAGTGTAGGCCGAGGCATCCTTGCGGAACTTGCGATACGACTCGTAGATTTCCTTCGCAAGCGGATCGTCTCCGGGAAGCTTCGACACCAGGTCTTCCGAGACACGACGCAGCTCGCGCAACACATCGTCAGGCAAACGCTTCACGATCACGCCGTGCTTTTGAACGAGTTCCTCAAGCGCCGCATTGTTGCGTGCGGTGTATTCGGAAAGCAGGTCTTCGTTGATCATGCCCGCCGCCGCTCGCAGCATTTCCTGCAGGTCCGGCGGCAGGGAATCAAACGCCTTCTTGTTGACGATCATCTCCAGCGTCGGACCGGGTTCCTGCCAGCCGGGGTAATAGTAGTACTTCGCAACCTGGTAGAAGCCGAAGGCCAGGTCGTTGTAGGGACCGATCCATTCGGTCGCGTCGATGACCCCGGTTTGCATGCTGGTGAAGATCTCGCCGCCGGGAATGTTCACGGCCGTTCCGCCCGCCGCTTCGAACACCTCTCCACCGAAGCCGGGAATGCGCATCTTCATGCCCTGGATGTCATCCAGCGATTTGATCTCCTTGTTGAACCAGCCTGCCATCTGCACGCCCGTGTTGCCGGCCGCGAGCGGTACCAGGTTATAGCGGGCATAAAGTTTCTCCCACAGTTCCATGCCGCCACCATGGTGCAACCAACCGTTCATTTCCTGCGCGGTAAGGCCGAACGGCACGGCGGTGAAGAACTGGGCCGCCGGAACCTTGCCCTTCCAGTAATAGGCTGCGCCGTGACCCATCTCGACGTTACCCAGCGAGACCGCGTCGAAGACGCCCAGCGCAGGAACGATCTCACCCGCGCCATAGACCGTTATCTGCAATCGGCCGTTGCTCATCTTGCGCAGCACTTCTGCAAGACGCTCGGGCGCGACGCCGACACCCGGCAGGTTCTTGGGCCAGGTCGTCACCATGCGCCACTTGTACACCTTCTGCTCGGGCACCTTTTCCGCGGCCCCGCTCGCCTGGTTCGCCTGTTTGCCACCACAGGCCACAAGTGCCGCGCACAGCAATAATATGAGCAGTTTTCTCACGATCTGATCCCTCCTTTAATTTCCGTGCGTGGTCAAAGTGACTCGAGATTCGCGTAGGCGATCATCAGCCACTTGGCCCCCTCGTTCTTGAAGTTGACCTGTACGCGGGCCTGTTTGCCCTGGCCCTCGTAGGACAACACGACACCCTCACCAAACTTTGCATGGTGCACCCTCTGCCCCAGCCGGAAGGCGGTGCCATCGACCTCCGCATTGCCGAGCCCGTAGCCGCTTCGGCTACCCGTCGGGGCGGGCCGGCTGACGGCACCTTTCACGCGCACTTCCTCGATGAGTTCCGGCGGGATCTCGCCCACAAAGCGTGAGACCCGATTGTAATTCTCGGAACCGTTGATGCGACGGGATTCAGCATAGGTCAGAAAAAGTTCCCGCATGGCGCGGGTAATGCCCACGTAGCAGAGCCGTCTTTCTTCTTCCAGGCGACCGGGCTCCTCGAGCGACATGATGCTGGGGAACAGCCCTTCTTCCAGGCCGGCGATGAACACAAGGGGAAACTCGAGACCTTTCGCACTGTGAAGTGTCATCATCTGGACGCAGTCCTGGTTCGGCTCTCCCTGGCCCTCACCAGCTTCAAGGGCAGCGTGATTCAGGAATTCATCCAGCAGCGTTTCTGCCTCGGGCATACCATCGATTTCCGTCTCGAAGACCGGATCCGCATCTGGGTCGAACGTTCTCGCCGCGGTAACAAGTTCACTGAGGTTCTCGAGGCGGGCCTGTCCACGTTCACCACCTTCGCGTTCGTAGTAATCCTTCAGCCCGCTCTTCTCGATCGCCGTTAGCGTGAGTTCCCCCATATCGGATTCCGCGGTAGCCTGGTCCAACTCGTCGATCAGGTCGATGAATTGACCGATCGCATTGCGCGTGCGGGCGGGGAGTCCGGAAGCGCCGCGCAACCTGATCGCCGCTTGCCACAGCGAGGTCCCGTTCGCCCTGGCCTCGGTGCGAATCTCATCGATCGTCTTGTCGCCGATGCCTCTTGGAGGCGTGTTGACCACGCGCTCGAACGCCGCATCGGCATCGCGATTGGAAATGAGCCGCAGGTAGGCGAGCGCGTTGCGTATCTCGGCGCGCTCGAAGAATCGCTGGCCGCCGTAAATCCGATAAGGTATGCGCGAGCGGAGCAGCGCTTCTTCAAGCACGCGTGACTGTGCGTTCGATCTGTAGAGCACCGCGCTCTCTTTGTAATTGTTGCCCGACCGAACCCAGTCTTCAATACGCGAGACGATGTATCGCGCCTCATCGATTTCGTTGAACGCGCCGTACAGTTTGATCGGTACGCCGTCACCGGTATCGGTCCAAAGGTCTTTCCCGAGCCGACCGGCGTTCTGGCTGATCAAGGCGTTTGCCGCTTTCAGGATGCCGCCGGTCGAGCGATAGTTCTGTTCCAGGCGGACCGTGATGGCACCGGGGAAGTCTTTGGTGAAGCGCTGGATGTTTTCGATGCGTGCGCCACGCCACCCGTAGATCGATTGGTCGTCATCACCAACTACCATCAGGTTGTCTTTGTCGCCGGCGAGCAGCCGGAGCCATGCGTACTGAATGGCGTTGGTGTCTTGGAACTCGTCAACGAGCAGGTACGAAAACCGCTCACGATAGTGCTTCAGTAACACTTCGTTGTCGCGCAGGACTTCGTGTGCCCGCAGGAGCATCTCGGCAAAGTCGACCATACCGCCGCGCTGGCAGGCTTCTTCGTACGCACGGTAGATCGACAAGTGTGTCTTGAGATAGAGGTCCCCGTAGTGCTCGATGTTGTGCGGACGCAGTCCCTCGTCCTTCTGGGAATTGATAAACCAGGTCGCCTGCCTTGCCGGCCATTTTTTCTCGTCGAGATCGAGCGTGGTAATCACGCGCTTGACGAGGCGGAGCTGGTCGTCTGCATCCAGGATCTGGAAGCTCTGCGGCAGTCCTGCTTCCTGCCAGTGCGTGCGAAGCAACCTGTGCGCGAGGCCGTGGAAAGTCCCGACCCACATTCCCCGCAGCGGCATGGAGAGCAGCGACTCGATGCGGGATCGCATCTCCGCGGCAGCCTTGTTCGTAAAGGTGACCGCCAGGATGCTGTAGGGCGAGACGCCCTCGGTCTGGATGAGGAACGCAATCCGGTGAGTCAGGACACGCGTCTTGCCGCTCCCCGCACCCGCGAGGACCAGCATGCTTCCCATCGGGGCGGCGACAGCCTGCCGTTGTGCATCATTCAGGTCATCGAGGATATGTGAAACATCCACGCGTTACTCCACGGTGACGGATTTCGCGAGGTTCCGTGGCTGGTCCACGTCCGTGCCTTTCATGACGGCAACATGGTAAGCGAGCAATTGCATCGGTATCGTATAGACCAAGGGTGAAATCAGTTCCGCGCAATGAGGCATCTTGATGACGGTCGCGCCGTGATCGTCCGAAAGGGACTCCTCCCTCGTGAAGACGAGCAGCTGCCCGCCACGCGCGCGAACTTCCTGCAGGTTCGACTTCACCTTTTCGAGCAGCTCATCGCTCGGGGCGACCGTGACGACAGGCATGGATTCATCCACCAGTGCGAGAGGCCCGTGCTTGAGTTCGCCGGCCGCGTAGCCCTCGGCATGAATGTAGGAAATCTCTTTCAGCTTGAGCGCCCCTTCGAGGGCAATCGGATAATGCTCACCGCGGCCGAGAAACAGGGCATGGCTCTTTCCGACGAATCGTTCCGCGAGGCGTTCGATTTCCTTGTCGAGGGCGAACACTTGCTCGATCGCTTCAGGTGCCTGGCGCAGTGCCTTGACCATTTCTTCTTCGCGCTCGCGCCCGAGACCGTTGTGCTTTGCCAGCGAGATCGTGAGCAAGAGCAAGTCGGCAAGCTGCGTGGTGAAGGCCTTCGTCGACGCGACACAAATCTCGGGACCCGCCTGGATCATGAGCGAGAGGTCCGACTCGCGCACGAGCGAACTGTTGGGGACGTTGCACAGACAAAGGCTCGCGAGGTAACCCTTGCCCTTGATGTCGCGTAGCGCGGCGAGGGTGTCTGCCGTTTCGCCTGACTGGGAAATCGTGACAAACAGCGTACCCGGTATGGCTGCGACAGTCCGGTAGCGAAATTCGCTCGCGATCTCGACCTGGCAAGGCAGGTTCGCGTACTTCTCGATCCAGTACTTCGCGACCATGCCGGTGTAGTAGCTGCTGCCGCACGCGACGATCTGGACCGCCCGGGTTTGTGCAAAAATTTCGTTCGCGCCGAGCCCGAATGCGTTTTCGAGAACGTGCCTCGTCGTCACGCGACCTTCCAGTGTCGCGAGGACCGTCTTCGGCTGCTCGTGAATCTCCTTCAGCATGAAGTGCCGGTAATTGCCCTTGTCGCCTGCGTCATGGTCGTCGTCAAGCTGGACGGCCCGGCTCTCCACCGACGCTTCGTTCAGGCCGTATATGGACACTTCGTCCGCCGTCACCTCGACGACCTCGCCTTCTTCTACATAGATGAAGCGGTCCGTGACCGGCCTCAGCGCATGAGTGTCCGACGCGACAAAGTTCTCACCGATGCCGAGACCCACGACCAGCGGACTGCCGATACGGGCAGCGATGATCCTGCCGGGATAGTCCTTGTGCGTGACGGCAATGGCATAAGCGCCTTCGAGTTTCGCGAGCGCAGTTCTGACTCCGGCAAGGAAGTCTCCTGCCTGCTCGACCTCCTGGTGGACGAGGTGCGCGATAACCTCGGTGTCGGTATCCGAGGTAAATACATAACCGGCCTCGATCAACGCCTTCTTCAAAGGCTCGAAGTTCTCGATGATGCCGTTGTGCACGACACTGACTGACTCACTCGAGACCTGCGGGTGCGCGTTGGCCTCGGTCGGTTTGCCGTGTGTAGCCCAGCGCGTGTGCGCAATGCCGAGCGTGCCGCGAAGCGGGCTTTGCTGGTTGGCCGAGCGAAGCTCCGCCACTTTGCCGACCCGTCGCAGGCGTTGCACGGTGCCGTCTTCGGCTGTCACGGACATGCCGGCCGAGTCGTAGCCGCGATACTCGAGGCGCTGGAGACCCTCGAGCAAGATACCGCCTACCGCCCTTCGCGCTGCCGCGCCTACAATCCCACACATAGTGCTGCTTCCCGTTTTGTTATTGGCACGAAGTCAGTCGTCCGTTTTTCGAGGACCCTTCCAGTTTTCCACTGCCGTCTGCTTGCCGCGGGCGATCGCCAGCGATCCTGCGGTGACATTTTTGGTTATCGTCGAGCCGGCCGCAATCGTCGATTTCTCACCCAGCGTTACGGGAGCGACAAGGGCCGTGTTGGAACCGACGAACACGCCGTCCTCGATCGTCGTGATGTGTTTGGCCACGCCGTCATAGTTGCAGGTAATCGTCCCGGCCCCCACATTCACGTCGGCGCCGACCACCGCGTCGCCGATATACGCCAGGTGGTTGGCTTTCGAATTCTCGCCGATTTCACTCTTCTTGATTTCAACAAAGTTCCCGACATGCACCGAGGCCGCAAGCTTCGTCCCCGGCCGCAGACGCGCAAAGGGCCCGACGATGCATCCGGGACCGACGATCGCGCCATCGATCACGGAATTCGCCCTGATCTCGACGCCGTCGCCGATCTCGCTGTCCCGGATGACGCAGTTGGGGCCGATGGAGACGTCGCGCCCGATCCGGCAGGACCCTTCAAACACGCAGTTGATGTCGGCAATCGAGTCGCCGGCAATTTCCATCCTGCCGCGAATATCCGACCGTGCCGGGTCTACAAGGTGAAGACCCGCGGCCATCGCCTCTCGCGCCGCGCGCCGGCGATAGGCATCCTCCAGGATCGCGAGTTGCTCGAGATTGTTCACGCCGCGCGCCTCTGCCTCGTCCTGCCCGAGGATGGCCTTCACGACGAGTCCCGCAGCCTGTGCCGCGAGCACGATATCGGGCAACAGGTATTCCTTTTGGTCGTTCTCTGTCGTGAGCGTATCGAGCCAACCGGGCAGCAGTCCTGAGTCGGCGATCATGACCCCGGTATTGATTTCGCGAATCAGGCGCTCTTCGGCGGTCGCGTCGCGCTCTTCAACGATGGCCCGGATCGTATCTCCCTCGCCGCGAATGACGCGTCCATAGTTGAAGGGATTGGGAACCTCGACCGTCAGGACACCCAGGTCGCAGCGGGCGTCGACCATCGCGCGAAGCGTGTCGCCGGAAATGAGCGGTGCGTCACCGAGCAGGATCAGCAGGCGTGAGTCCGGATGCAAATGGGGTACGACTTGCATCACCGCGTGACCGGTACCCTTTTGCTCTGCCTGGTGAACAAAGTTCACGCTACTGTCGGCAAACGCAGCCTTGACCTCCTCAGCACCACGCCCGACGACAACGTGCACGGCCACCGGTTCAAGTGTGGCAATCGTGTCGAGCAAATGCGCGAGCATGGGACGTCCTGCAATGGTATGCAGGGCCTTGGGCTTGGCCGACTTCATGCGCTTGCCGAGGCCAGCGGCGAGCACGCACACTTCTAGCTTGGTTGGCATCCGCTGATTCTACAGGAAGGGAAGAACAGAAGTAGGGGGCGAGTCGCAGTCGTTGCGGTCCGCCCCCAACGATCAGCGTTTCTGTTCGCGGTGCTTTCTTATGGTGCGAAGCATCGCAGCCTGCTCCGCAATGTCGGCGTTGACGCGAGCAAAATCGATGTCCGACCGGTTGTCTGCGAGTTCTCGTTGAGCGCGCTGCTGCGCTTCGACAGCGGCAGCCTCGTCAAGGTCATCAGCACGTACCGCGGTATCGGCCAGGATCGTAATCGCCGTCGGCTGCACCTCGATAAACCCGCCGGAAGCAAAGAAGACTTCTTCCTCGCCGCCTTCAAGTCGCAGGCGTACCGGGCCCGGCTTCACGCCGGTCAAAAGCGGCGTATGACCCGGCCAGATCCCGAGCTCGCCGATCGTGCCCGTCATGATGACGCTTTCGACCATGCCGGAGAAGATCTCCTGCTCGGCGCTGACGATACTGCAATGGACTGTCGATGCCATGCCTTTACCCCGTTAGAGTCGCTTGGCCTTTTCGATGGCCTGTTCGATGCTGCCGACCATGCTGAACGCCGCTTCCGGCAAGTCATCGTACTCACCTTCGAGAATACCCTTGAAGCTGCGGATCGTGTCGGCAAGCGGTACGTAAACGCCGGGCTGGCCGGTGAACACTTCCGCGACGTGCATGGGCTGCGAGAAGAACTGGCTGACCTTCCGCGCGCGGTAGACAGTGAGCTTGTCTTCCTCGGAGAGTTCATCCATACCGAGAATGGCGATGATGTCCTTCAGCTCCTTGTAACGCTGGAGAACGTTCTGCACTCCCTGCGCCACATTGTAGTGCTCTTCGCCGACGACGAGCGGGTCGAGCTGGCGGGAGGTGGAGTCGAGTGGGTCAACCGCCGGGTAGATACCAAGCGCGGCAATATCACGCGACAGGGTAACGGTCGAATCAAGGTGCGCGAACGTCGTGGCAGGTGACGGGTCGGTCAAATCGTCGGCGGGGACATATACGGCCTGGATCGATGTGATCGAACCCTGCTTGGTCGTCGTGATCCGTTCCTGCAACACGCCCATTTCTTCCGCCAGGGTCGGCTGGTAGCCCACCGCAGACGGCATACGACCCAGGAGCGCCGATACTTCCGTGCCCGCGAGCGTATAACGGTAGATGTTGTCGACGAACAGCAGAACGTCGCGTCCTTCGTCACGGAACTTCTCCGCCATGGTCAGGCCGGAAAGCGCCACGCGCAGGCGGTTTCCGGGCGGCTCGTTCATCTGCCCGAACACCATCGCGATCTTGTCGAGAACCTTCGCGTCGCCCATCTCGTGGTAGAAGTCGTTACCTTCGCGGGTACGCTCACCGACGCCGGCAAACACCGACAAGCCCGCGTGCTCTTTTGCAATGTTGTTGATGAGCTCGAGCATGGTCACCGTCTTGCCGACCCCCGCACCGCCGAACAGGCCGACCTTGCCGCCCTTCGCAAACGGGCAGATCAGGTCGATCACCTTGACGCCGGTTTCCAGGAGGTCACGTCCACCTGCCTGCTCCTCGTAGGAGGGCGGCGCGCGGTGGATAGACATACGTTCTTTCTCACCGATCGGGCCTTTCTCATCGATCGGATTGCCGAGAACGTCCATGATCCGTCCAAGCGTTTCGGCGCCAACGGGCACCATGATGGGTTCACCGGTGTTAGTGACCGCCAGTCCGCGGCTGACGCCCTCTGAACTACCCATTGCGATCGTGCGCACGACGCCGTCGCCGAGCTGCTGCTGAACCTCAAGCGTCAGTCCCTTCTCTTCGACCTTCAGTGCGTCATATACCTGGGGGACTTCGTCGCGGGGGAATTCCACGTCGATGACCGCACCGATGACTTGTACGATACGTCCGCTGCCCATTTAATTGTCCTCGTTCCTGTCGCGTTCGTTAAATTTTGGTCAGACTGCGGCGGCGCCGCCTACAATCTCTGCCAGTTCCTGCGTAATCGCAGCCTGGCGCACGTTGTTCATAATCAATGACAACTCGTCGATCAGGTCGCCGGCGTTGTCGGTTGCATTCTTCATGGCGATCATCTTCGCTGCCTGTTCGCAGGCGACGTTCTCGACCACCGCCTGGTAAACCTGCGACTCGATGAAACGCGTGATCAGGCCTTCCATGAGCTCGCGCGCATCAGGTTCGTAGATGTAATCCCAACGGTGCTTGAGGCCGGAATCGTCTTCCGCGTCGAGCGGCACGAGCTGCGTAATCGTCGGCTTCTGCGTCATCGTGTTGACGAAGACGTTGTTGGACAGGTAGATCTTGTCGATCCTGCCTTCCTCGAACGCGTCCAGCATCACTTTGATACTACCGATGAGATCGCCCACCTGCGGCACTTCGCTCTGGTGGCTGGTCGCTGCGACGACGTGACCGCCGTAGCTCCGGAAGAACTGTGCGCCTTTGTTGCCGATGAGGCACAGGTCGACTTCAACACCTTCGTTTACCCAACCCTGGATATGCTTCACCGTGGTCTTCAGCAGGTTCACGTTGAGTCCCCCGCAAAGTCCCTTGTCGGTCGTCACAATGATGTAGCCGACACGCTTGACCTCACGCTCGATCATGAAGGCGTGGCGATACTCGGGCGATGCGTTGGCAACGTGGCCAATTACCGCTCGGATGTGATCGGAGTAGGGACGTCCCTTCGCCATACGCTCCTGCGTACGACGCATCTTGCTCGCAGCCACCAGTTCTTGCGCGCTGGTGATCTTCTGCGTGTTCTTGATGCTCGTGATCTGCGTCCGAAGCTCTTTCGTGTTCGCCATGGGGTGTCTCCGAAAGTCCTACCAGGTCTGCGTCGACTTGAACGTCTCGATCGCCTTGCGCATGGTTGCGACGATGTCGTCGTTGTACGCGCCCTTGGTGTTGGCCGCTTCCATGAAATCGGCATGCTCCGAGTTCATATACGCGAGGAGCGCTGCCTCGAAATCCAGCACCTTGTTCACCGGAATGTCGCGAAGGAAACCTTCGTTTGCCGCGAACAGCGACACACCCATTTCCGCCACGGTCATCGGCGCAAACTGCTTCTGCTTCATCAGTTCGTTGACACGCTCGCCGTGCTCGAGCTGGCGACGGGTCGCCTCGTCAAGGTCGGACGCGAACTGCGAAAATGCCGCCAGTTCCCGGTACTGTGCGAGTGCGAGCTTGATGCCGCCGGAAATCTTCTTCATGAAGTTGACCTGCGCGTCACCACCGACGCGGGAGACTGAAATACCCGGGTTCATCGCGGGGCGTTCACCGGCGTTGAACTTGTCGGTCTCGAGGAAGATCTGGCCGTCGGTGATCGAGATCACGTTGGTCGGTACGAACGCGGACACATCACCTGCCTGCGTTTCGATGATCGGGAGCGCGGTGAGCGATCCGGTCTTGCCTTTGACTTCGCCGTTCGTGAACTGCTCGACGTAGTCGGCATTGACGCGCGCGGCACGTTCGAGCAGACGGCTGTGGAGATAGAACACGTCACCCGGGTACGCTTCGCGGCCCGGCGGACGACGCAGCAGCAGGGAGATCTGGCGGTAAGCCCAGGCCTGCTTGGTCAAATCGTCATAAATGATGAGGGCGTCTTCGCCGCGATCACGGAAGTACTCGCCCATCGTGCAACCGGAGTAGGCCGAGAGATACTGCATCGGCGCGGGGTCAGACGCACCTGCCGCCACAACGATCGTATTCTCCATTGCGCCGTATTCTTCGAGTACGCGAACCACGTTAGCGATCGAAGAGAACTTCTGTCCGATCGCAACATAGATACATTTGATGCCGGACTTCTGCTGGTTGATGATCGTGTCGATGGCGATGGCTGTCTTGCCGATCTGACGGTCGCCGATGATCAGTTCGCGCTGTCCCCGACCGACCGGAATCATCGAGTCGATACACTTGAGTCCCGTCTGGACAGGCTGGTCAACGTGCTGGCGAGCGATAACACCGGGTGCGACTTTCTCTACCGGGTCGGTGAGCTTCGCGTTGATCGGTCCCTTGCCGTCAATCGGGTTGCCCAGTGCGTCGACGACGCGACCCAACAGTTCCGGACCCACCGGCACTTCGAGAATACGGCCCGTGCATCGGGCGGTCTGGCCCTCACGGAGCTGCTTGTAGTCACCGAGCACCACCGCACCGACGGAGTCGCGTTCAAGGTTGAGCGCAAAGCCGAAAAGGTTGCCGGGAAACTCGATCATCTCACCGTTCTGGACGTCGGCGAGACCGTGTATGCGGACAATACCGTCAGATACGCTGACGATCGTCCCTTCGTTCCGGGCTTCTGAGGATACATCAAGACGCTCGATGCGCTGCTTGATGATCTCGCTGATTTCGGAAGGGTTCAGTTGTTGCATGTTCCGTTCCTCGAGGAATCGTGTAGTAGTTCGTTGATGGGCGGGCCCGCTTTATGCCGGTGCCTTGACCCTTAAACCGTTTACCCCAAAATCTGGGTCAGCTTGCCGAGCTTGCCGCGCACGGAACCGTCAATCACGGTGTCCTCTGCGCGAATGATGACGCCGCCAAGCAAACTCGGGTCAACCTCGGCCGACAATTTGATTTCTTTCTGCAGGCGCTTCGTCAGCGCCTCTGCCAACTTGTCCTGGTCCGCCTGCGTCACCTCGAACGCACTGGTCACCAGCACGTCCATGGTCTTCTCGTGTTGCGCCTTGAAGTGCTCAAAGAGCTCGGCAATGTTCGGGAGCAACGTGGTACGACCGTTCTCGGCGAGGATCATGACGAAGTTGCTGCCTTCACCGCTCAGCTCATCACCGAGTATGTCGATAAGGAGCTTCGCTTCCTGCTCGGTCGTCAGCCTCGGGTCTGCCAACGCATCCTGCACGATCCCGGCATCCAGCGCGGCTGAAAGCAGCGCCAGCATCCTGGACCACTTCGCAAGGCCGTCCGTCTCGTCCAGCGCTCGCGAGAACGCCGCCCTGGCGTAGGGTCGCGCAACGGTCGTGAGTTCGGCTTCTGCCATGACTTCGTCCCCGGTTAGAGTTGTGCCGCAAGCTTGTCCAGCATCGACTGGTGGCGGGAGGCGTCGATCGACGTCTCCAGGATCTTCTCCGCACCCTCGATGGCGAGTTCGCCGACGCGACGACGCAGCTCTTCACGAGCGCGGTTTACGTCCTGTTCGATCTCGGCCTGCGCACCCGCGAGTATGCGTTCCGCTTCCTCGCGCGCCTTCGTCTTCGCTTCTTCCTCGATCTGCGTTGCACGGTTACGTGCCTGCGCGATCAGGTCGGCGGCCTGCTTCTTCGCTGCGTTCAGTTCTTCCTCAGCGGCGGTATTGGCCTGCTCCAACTGCTTTTCGGCGGCCGCTGCTTTCTCGAGCCCCTCGGCCAGGACGCGCTGGCGCTCCCGCATGATCTGTGTCAGCGGTGGCCAGACAAACTTCATGCAGAAGACCACGAACAGCACGAAGGAAATCAGCTGTCCAATGATCGTCAGATTAATATTCACGCTTCACCTCGGTTCAGTGAATGAGTAGTGGCGTCGCCTTACAATGCAAAGATCATATAGAGCGAAATACCGACCGCGATGATCGGCACCGCGTCGACCAGTGCGAGCGCGATGAAGAGCTGGGTCATCAGCATCGGTTGCAGTTCGGGCTGGCGCGCAACACCTTCAAGGTACTTGCCGCCCAGCATGCCGATACCGACACCACTGCCGATCGCCCCGAGGCCCATCAGGATGCCGCCGGCGATGAAGATTAGGGATTGAGCTTGTTCCATGGTTGACTCCTAAGGTTGCTCGTCGGATGTTTGGGAAAGTTACGCCTTTAGTGATGATCGTTCGCATCATGGACCTGGGTGAGGTACACGATGGTGAGAATCATGAAGACAAATGCCTGCAGGCAGATGATCAGAATGTGAAAAACCGCCCAGGCCCACTGCAGGACGCCGCCGAAAAGCCCAAGGACGACCCCTGAGCTGTAAAGCAGCGCAATCAGGATAAAGATCATCTCGCCGGCGTACAGGTTTCCGAAAAGACGCAGGCCGTGCGAAAGCGGCTTCGCAATCATATCCACGGTCTCGAGGAGAAAGTTGAACGGCATGGCAAGCGGATGGGCGATAGGATGCGTGAACTTGTGCGCCACAAAGCCGACCGGACCCTGGATCTTGAATCCGTAATAGAGCACCAGCAGGAAGACGCCGAACGACATGGCCAGCGTGGCGTTGGGGTCGGTCGTTGGCACCACCTTCATGTGATGGATACCGAGCCATCCGGCAATACCCGGAATAACGTCAACCGGTATCAGGTCCATCAGGTTCATCAGGAACACCCAGATCAGGATCGTGAGCGATAGCGGCCCGATGATGGGATTGGGACGCGTACCGAAAACCTGGCGAATGTTGTCCTCGACGAACTCGACGGCGATTTCACAGGCGTTCTGTAGTCCCTGCGGCACCCCGGTGGTAGCCCGGCGCGCACCGATCATGAAGATTGCGAGAAAGGTGAAGCCAAGGACGATCGACCAGAACATCGTATCGACGTTGATGGCCCAGAAGCCCATCTCGGTGATTTCCTCGGGTGTATGGGCGAAACCCCATGAGCCGTCGGGGTGCTTGCCGTACGTCAAGTTCGTCAGGTGGTGAGTAATGTACTCACCGGTCGTCATGAGTTCGGTCTGTTCTGCCATAGCTGTCGATCAGGTCGTCCTGTCAGTCACCCGCGATTCGTATAGCGGCACCCAAATGTAGAAGGTGTGCAGCCCCACGATCGCGCCGAAGAAAAACACAATATTCAGCGGCCTGACCAGCACGAAGATCGCAATCAGCAGTGCGGTGGTCAACGCCAGCTTTCCGAGCTCGGCCATCACGAGATGCCCCAGCGCCGTCCTTGCTTTCGATGTCGGTCGATCCAGGCGTTTTGCCATGAAGCCGGCCGGCACAATACATACCAATCCGCCCAGCAGCGTCGAATACGCTGCCACGGCGTCGAAAAACAAACACGAAGCAGTTGCGAGAACGGTCGCGATTAGCTGCGCTCGAATTATCCTGTAAGCAGGTGCGTTGGATCGCGATGAAAAGAGCCTGCCGATATCTTTTGCGACGTTCGTTGGGGGCGCCGATGAATCATTTGCGCGCGGGTCGATGGGCACCACTTTCCCCCAGTTCGTCGCGGACCGAGAGTATAGTGATTTCCCTGGAGGCTATCAACTTGGGAGCACTGATTTTCAGGGGTATTTTGGCGGTCAGTCGAGATCGCCGAAATGAGCGAGAATGCCGTCGAGTTCGTCGAGGCTGCTGTAACTGATGACCAGCTTTCCCGTTCCCTTTTTGGAGTGCTGGAGAGACACCGGCTGGCCAAGATGAGTCGAAAGCCGACGTTCCAGGTGTCGCGTGTCCGCATCACCACCGGCCTCCGGCGCGCGCTGCGGTTTGCGCGCAGACAAGCCGCGTACCAGATTCTCGGCCTGTCGAACGTTCAGGCCTTTTGAGGCGATCTCGCGCGCGACCGCGAGCTGCTGTTCGTCTGCAAGCCCCAGTATCGCCTTCGCGTGGCCCATCTCAATCTCGCGCCGGCCCAGCATCCCGGCAACTTCCGGCGCGAGGCCGGTCAAGCGCAGGTAGTTCGTAACAGCGGTTCGGCTCTTGCCCACTGCGTCCGCGACTTCCTGGTGGGTGAGATCGAATTCCTCGACGAGCCGCTGGAGCGCGAGGGCCTCTTCCATCGGATTCAGGTTTTCACGCTGGATGTTCTCGATGAGTGACATCGCGACGGCCGCTTCATCGGAGACTTCCTTGATGACTGCCGGTATCTGGTCCAGCCCCGCGAGCTGGGCTGCTCGCCAGCGGCGCTCGCCGGCGATAATTTCGTAGCGCTGTTCGCCCACACTGCGCAA
>JAGRIN010000258.1 GCA_020443245.1 Pseudomonadales bacterium | reverse complement strand
TGCTGAGCGACTCGAGCAGGTTGCGCGCGTCGCCCGCGCCGTTTGCGTTCATCTTCGCCGTCAGCGCCTGGCTGACGTCAGCGGAAAGACCGAGCGGACTAACCATTTGCGAGACCGGATTCGTGATTGCGGCGGGCTGCGATTGCGCCTTGCGGTACTCGCTGAGGTGAACCAGTTCTTCTTTCAGTGTCTGCTGCACGGCCGTCAGCTCCTCGGTGAGTCGTACGGTGGCGGGATCGGGCAGTGCGGGCTGGGGAACCGATTGCTCGCGCGACATGCTGGCGATCTCGACCGCGCGGGCGATTTCGTTCGCGATGGTGGCGCGAAGGTTCGCGAACTCTTCTTTCACGGCAGTCTGCACGGCGGCCAGTTCGTCCTGGAGTTGCGCGACGGCAGGATCTGGTGCGCGATTGGTGAGCGATGCGGTCACGGTGCTGGTGATCTGTGCGATCTCATCGGAGATAGAAGATCGGATGGCGCCGAGTTCCTGGGTGGCATGTGCCTGGCGCTCGCCGAATGCCGCAAGCTCCTCGCGGAAGGTTGCGATCAGGTTGTCCGTGGACTGTTCAGCCTTCAGGTCTGTGGCGACGTCACGAATTTGCGCGATGCCCTCTGCCACCGCATTGCGGAACGTCGAAAGATTTTCGTCCATCTCGTCGCGGTGTGAATCGAGTGCAGACGCCTCGTCGCGGATGGCAGCGATCGCGCCAGTCAGGTCGGCCTCAGCCGCCGCACGTTCTGTTCGTTGTTTCTCCAGTTGCAGTAGCTCGGCACGCAGGCTGCCCTGCAGTTTGGTGAGTTCGGTGTGCAGGCCGGTAGTGATCGGATCAAGGCGGGCGTCGACAGACTCGCGCTGCACCTGGTATGCATTGACGCGGGAAATCTCTTCTTCGAGGGACGTGCCCAGCGCTTCCAGTCGCGCCTGCAATTCGGCGGTACGTGGATCGTTATCGTTGTCGATTTGCTCGCGTGCTGCCTGGTATGTGCGCGCGGTCTCGATCTGCTTGCCGAGTTCGGACTGCATCGCGCGCAGCGAGGCGCGCAGCTTGCCAAGATCGGCATGGAGCGTTTTCGTTTCGGGATCGAGTTCCGCGTCGATGCGAATACGCTGCTGGCGATATTCACGCGCGGCCGCAATCTCCTGGGATAGTGCTGACGACAGGTCTTCGAGGCGCGTGTGCAGCGTGCGGGTCAGCGGGTCCAGTTCTTCATTGAACTGAACGCGCTCCGCGCGATAGTCGCGCAGTGTTTCCAGTTCGCTCGCGATCCCTTGCTGCAACTCATCGAGGCGGGACTGCAGTTTCAGCGTCATCGGGTCCGCCTCGGCATCGAAGCGCCGGCGCTGGTCGCGGTATTCCGTCAGCTTCTTCAGTTCGGCCGAGAGGGATGTCTGGAGTGATTCCAGTCCATCCTGCAGGCGACGGGTACGCGGTTCGGTTTCGGCGTCGATCTCTGCACGCTGGATGCGGTATTCACAGAGCTGCGAGAGTTCGCTGGCGAGGCAGTCCTGCAGTTCCGCGAGTTCGGTCCACCGACGGCTGCGCTCGGGGTCCAGTTCCGCGTCCTGGGCCTCACGTTCGTTGCGATAGTCGGTGAGTTTCGTGAGTTCGTCCGTCAGCGCACCCTGCAATTCGGTCAGCGTGCTGTGCAGGTCGGTTGTGAGCGGATCGGTTTCTTCGTGCCACTTCGCGCGCTCGCGGCGATATTGCGTGAGCGCAGTGAGTTCGCCTTTCAACGTCTCCTGCAGGCCGCCGACATCAGCCTGCAGTCGTTCGATGACAGGATTCGGGCGCGATTCTTCTTCTTCGCGTCGCTTGCGATAGTCGGCGAGCTGCGAGAGTTCTTTTTTGAGTGAGCGCTTCAGGATGAAAAGTTCGGCCTGCAGTTCTTCCGGCAACAGGTCGGCAGCAGAGCTGAGTTCAAGCAGCTTTTCGCGATACTCACGAACAGCGGCGAGTTCCGCTTCAAGTGACTGCACAATCGCGCTGGCACGCGTCGCGGGCGGCTCGTCGCTCACAGGTGCGGGGATGTCGTCACAGGTTGTCGCATCGGTATCGATGGCATTCTCGTTACCCAAACCTTCGAGTTCCGTGCCCGCAAAGATTTCGACACGATGGTCGTCGGTATCGAACGTTTCGAGTATCACGGCCCGTGGGCCCAGTGCCTGCCTTGCGGCTTTCAATCCTTCCTCGACACTGTCGGCGACAAATCGGCGGAACTCCATGGTGCGACTCCTTCATTGGTCCGGCTCAAGTTGTGCAAGAGCTGTACCAAAGTCGTCGGGCGCCGGAGTTACGCGGGTTTCAGGGCGCTCCTGACATCCATGCCTGCTGTCGACGCGTCGGGTTTTTGACGGTTCAGGGGACTTGCGCCAGTGGTGCGACGGGATTTTTGCGGTCGGCGGCGGATACCCACCACGGCCCGTGCCCGAATCCGACCAGGACTGCGGCGCAGAAGCAGCATCCGCCGGCGATCATCATCCACGTCGACCAGCCGAAGGCTTCGACGACGCGCGGGAGTCCGAGATTCAGGAAGAGGCCGGCAATGGGCGAGAGTGTCGCGGTGATGCCAAAGGCGCGACCGACGCCGTAGGGACTGATGCCTTCGGCAGTTTCCGAATAGATCGCGCACCAGGCGGGATAGATGAAACCGGCAAAGAAACCCGTTAGTGACCAGACGCCGATGAGCGTCGCGGCGGATGCATCAGTCGGCAAGTTTGCGCCAATGAAGAAGCAACAACCTGTGGTCACGCCGCCGAATGCCGTCACGGTCTTGCGGACCTTCAGCCGGTCGGAAAGCCAACCCGAGATGAAGACACTGATGGTGAAGACAACCCAGAACCACGAGGTGACGCCGGCAGCCTTCGCCGGTTCCAGGTGGTGATGTTGGGTGAGGAACGTGGGGACGTAACCCGACACCGTGACGTAGGTCAGCGCCCAGAACACAATAACCGTAGAGAGCAGCCAGAGCCGGGGACTACGATAGACGAGCCTGCCGTCATCGTAGGCGGTAGGACTCGGCGCTGCCGTCGTGGCACCGTCTGCCACTTCAGGCTCGGGTAAGACCTGGGATTGCAGTATCTGCCCGCGCACGCGAAGACTGAGATCGCGATAGAACACGAAGATCAGTACCGCCGTGACGCCCGCGAGCGCGGCGGCGATCCAGTACTGTGATCGCCATCCCGGCCAGATCGGCAGCGTTTGTGCCGCGACAGCTGTCGACATCAGCGCACCGATCGTGAAGGCAAGCGATACCCATGAGTAGACCATCGCGCGGCCCATTCGCGGCGTAAGGTCCCGCGAGGCCGCATGCACTGCGGGATTCATCCCCGCCATCATGAATTGGCCGGCCGTGACGAGGAACGCGAGAGTCCAGAAGTTGGGGGACAGTGCGCCCAGGATCGAGATGCCCATGTAGGCGAATACCGGCCAGATCATCAGCGGCCTTCGACCGAACCTGTCCGCGAGTCGGCTCAGTACGACTGCGCCGCAGGAATAAACGAGGCCCGCGACTGCAGCGACCTGCCCCCACTGGACGAGCGACTTGTCGAAGTCTTCGAGGATATAGACGAGCACCGGGCCGTTCTTCAATGCCTCGTACTGCTCGACTGCCCATCCCAGGACGATCAGTGCGAGCAGCCACCAACGCAATGCGCCCGTTGGCATAAAGTCGACGTGTGGTGCCTTGAGGTACGCCCAGAATGAGCGCTTGTCACCTTCCACTCACATCCCCCCTCTCGAACTGTGAATTAGAACACAATTGTTTCGGTAATACCGTTCGTCGATAACCCGGTCCATTCGTCATTCTCAACGTTGACCCGTGATGCAGTTCACGGGCGCACACAGGGGGGCGACGTAGGATGTGTCCTGAACGTACAGGAACGTACAGGAAGGAGGAGCAGTATGAACACGCAAGTTCGTTACAGTTTCCATTCCAGTTATGCCGAAGGCGAACTCTGCCGCGAGGCTCAGGGTCACGGATGGCTCATCAGCGCGTTTGTCCTTTGCGCACTCGTCATGTCGTTCAGCTGCTTTGCTGACGACCGCACAATGGCGGACGACATACAGGCTGCCGACACGACTTACAAGTTCGTCGATGAAAGACCGGCAGGAATCCAGCAGGAGCAGTTCGCCCGCAATCTGAAGGTGACTGGCTGGAAAGTCGGCGATGGCGTCTACTTCGGACAGGCACACATCGCGAACAGCCGTGGCTTCGGTTTTCTCTTCAAGCACGGCAAGACGCTTTACGGCGTCAATCACCGCGGCATCCAGGTCACCCGCTATTTCTAGGGGACTGCCTCGCCCCGGCAGGGCTTGAAAATCCCCAGGGTGTCCCCAGATTTACGTTCGCCCTGTATGGGGCATCGAGTGTTTCAGACTTCGAATATTCAATGAACGTAAATTGAATGGAGGATTCCTGGAATGAATACATTTGATATCTCCCCTTTCTTTCGGTCGACAGTGGGTTTCGACCGGTTGTTCAACCAGTTGGATCATGCGTGGCAATCGGAGAACACCTGGCCACAGTACGACGTCCTCAAGACGAACGACGAGGAATACCGGATTACGGTGGCATTGCCCGGGTACCAGATCTCCGACCTGCATCTGGAGGTCCGGGACGGCGTCCTGACCGTCAAGGGCGAACGCAACGTCGACCCGAACCACAACCAGTATCTCTACCGGGGTATTGGCGGACAGAGTTTCACCCGCAACTTTCAACTTGCCGAATACGTCAAAGTGACGCACGCGCGGCTGCGCGACGGGTTACTCCAGATTGACCTTCGGCGCGAGTTGCCAGAGTCGATGCTGCCGAAACGCATTGAGGTGACCGGAGACGAGCCCGACGCAAAGGCCCTGACGGCGGACTTCGAATCGAAGGCGGCCTGACGACTACCTCGGTTTTGACAGCCACTTCTCGAGCGCGACGCGTCCGCGTTGCGCTCGATCTGCTGCTGTCTCGCCGTTGTCCACCGGCGCTGCCAGTTCGACCACGTACCCGTTGGGGTCGCGGAAGTATATCGAGTGGATGAACCCA
>JAGRIN010000257.1 GCA_020443245.1 Pseudomonadales bacterium | reverse complement strand
TATGGCATGGTCCGATACGAGAATGATCGCCTGACGATTACCGGCGGCGTCCGCGTTGAACGAACCAACGATACAGTCAAGGCGGCCCTCGTCGAGCTGGTCGAGGGAGGGGGCACACACAACGGCGTTGTACTGGCCGACGACACGATCTTCATCACCCCGAACGAATTCGAGCACAGCTACACCGACTGGCTCCCGAGCGTTTCAGTACGCTACAACCTTGAGGAGGATGCGGTGCTGCGCGCCGGATTTTTCCGTAGCGTCGTGCGCCCGGGGATCGGCAAGATCGCTCCACGCTTTCTGGTCGAGGAAAGCGACAATGGCGAACGGAAGGGTGAGTTCGGAAACCCTGGCCTCTCTCCTTATCGTGCCTGGAACTTCGATTTGAGTGCAGAATGGTACTTCGCGGAAAACGCGGTCGTGCAGGTCGGAACGTTCTACAAGCGCATCGACGACTTTATTGTCGACGCCCAATTCGAGGCCGGCGATGCACCTTACAACGGCATGTTCAACGGCGTGGCATTCGACGAGGCGATCATTCCGCTCAACGGCGACCGTGCGACAGTAAAGGGCCTCGAGTTCAACTACCAGCAGGCACTGACGTCACTCCCTGCGCCCCTCGACGGACTGCTGGCCGGTGTGAACTACACCTGGACCGACACGACCGGAGATATCGGTTCACGCACGATTCCCCTGCCGGCTGCGTCGAAACACAACTACAACCTGATGCTGGGCTACGAGAAGGGACCGGTCAGCGTTCGAGTCACTGCCGCCTATCGCGACAAATACCTGGACGAACTCGGCGGCAGCGCGGAGGAAGACCGCTACGTGAAGGATCACTTACAGCTGGACCTCACCGCCAGCTACGATGTAACCAGACAAGTAAAGGTATACGCACAAATGGTGAACCTGAACGATGAGCCGTACCTCGCATACCAGTCCGGTCCGGTTCGCGAGCGGCTCCTGCAGTATGAGACTTACTCCTGGACCGGCAAGCTCGGTGTGCAGGTCAACTTCCGGTAATGCGCCTTCGTCATCTCGCCATCATGCTCGGCGCTGGCCTCGCCGGCGCCGGTTGTTCGGCCATTCACCAGGGCGACCCGGCGGTGGCCGTGACCGCAAGCGCTGAAACCGTTGTCGCGGACAATCCACGGGTGGATGCCGACGACCCCGCAATCTGGGCGTCCCCGGACAATCCTTCGCGCGGGGTCATCTTCGCAACCGACAAGACTCTCGGCCTCTACGTGCACAACCTGGATGGTTCGGTGAAGTCGTTCTTCCCGGTCGGCCCGCTCAACAACGTCGACCTGAGGGCGGGATTCGTCGTGAACGGCAAGTCATGGGTTCTTGTCGCTGCCACGGAGCGCCAGCGATTCGGTATCGAGACGTTCCTGCTCGACCCGGACACACTCGAAACGCATCACTGGGGTTTCATCAAGACCGATATGGGCGAGCCCTACGGCTTTTGCATGGGCGTCGCGGGCGGCCGCTATTACCTGCTGCCGAACGACAAAGACGGTGCGATCCGGCAAATTGAAATTCTCCCCGGCGCGAATGGCCCGGTCGGGTCTGTTGTCAGGTCGCTCGAGCTTGGGAGCCAGACGGAAGGGTGCGTCGTCGACGATGAACGCGGCGAGTTCTACATCGGAGAGGAAGACGTTGCGGTATGGCGGTATCGTTTCGATCCCGGGGCAGGTGACGAGCGGACCCGGATAGCGAGCGCTGACGGGCACCGACTGGTCGCCGATATCGAGGGCATGTCGATCCTGCACGACGGGACGCGCAAGTACCTGATCGTCTCGTCCCAGGGCGATAGCACCTACGCGGTGTTCGACATCAGCACTGATCAGGCGAACTACCGCGGTCGATTCCATATCGTCGACGGCATCGTTGACGGGACCAGTGCGACAGATGGGGTCGACGCGTTCAGCGGTCCGATCGGCAATTTTCCGGACGGCCTCGTCGTCGTGCATGACGACCATGACAGCCCGTCGAGGCTCGGGCAGAATTTCAAGCTTGTGGACTGGCGCAACATTCGTTCCGCCCTGAAACTCGACGCGCGATAAAACCCGCGATCAACCGTTCAAATGTGACTGGAAGATCTCGCTCGTGCGCTGCCAGCCGGGCCGGGCTTCCAGGCGCTGCCAGTAGCTTTCCAGTTCAGGCAGCGCGGGTAGCGCCGGCATCATACGGGTCCCCCACATCACCCCCGCGCCGACAATGACGTCCGCCGTCGTGAAGCGATCGCCCACCAGGTACTCGCGATCCTTCAATGCCAGCGCGAGCGTCGACGCGACGTCCAGGACACTCGCGAACGGCTGGTACTCCGCATCGAGGTCCCCCGTCGTCTTCCAGATGATGGCCGGTTCCATGGTGCCGGGACCGAAGAAAATCCACTGCAGGTATTCTCCGCGCGCTGGATCAGAGACCGGTACGCCAAGCCCTGCATCCGGAAAAGCATCAGCCAGGTAGGTGCAGATGGCCACACTTTCCCAGATGAATCGCTCACCATGACGCAACACCGGTACCCTGCCCATCGGATTTTTCTTCAGGAATTCGGGGGCTTTATGGTCACCCTTCGACAGATCCAGCACATCGATCTCATACGGCTCCCCCAGTTCTTCCAGCATCCAAAGGACAGTGAGACCCCGGGAGGGGAACGCAAGGGACAGGGTGAGATCGGCCATGGAATTACCTGCGATAACTGGTTTTTTGTACAGTATCCTGACAGGGTGTTCGCGTCAATCGAACCCACGTGTCCGCCGGTATTCCAAACCTACCCGAGCTCTGACACCGGCTGCGGGCTCCTGGCGCGGAGGTTTCGCACACCCGGCACCAACAGGATCACGAAGGTAGACAGCAGAACGACGCCAGCCGCGAGACCAAGTGTCACGCTTCCACCAATCGACTCGAACAAAAAGCCGCCGGCAACCACGCCGAGCGGTGCGAGCGCAATGGAACCGAAATGGTCATAGGCGCTGACGCGTGACAACAAATGTTGCGGCACTTCGGTTTGCAGCGTCGTGTACCAGAGCACGGCAAAGAACTGGCCCGCTATGCCGCCAAAGAATGCGGCGCCCGCGACCCAGGCAACGGGCAGGGGCAGGATGAGCGCCAGCGGTACCAACGCGAAGAACCAGACGCAATTGCTGGCAAAGAGCATCGGGCGTGAGACATTGAGACGCATCGCCGCGATGCCGCCGACGATCGTGCCTGCTCCACTGGCCGCCGCGATGAATCCCCAATCCACCGCGCCATTCATGTGCAGTTTTGCCGTTGCCGGGCCGAGCAGGCCGAACACGGCTTCCATCACGGCCACGAGGAACGAGAACTGCAAGACGATGGTCCAGAGCCACTCGTGCCTCGTGAACTCCTTCCAGCCGAGCACCAGGTCCGTGACCAGCGAAGCAGGCGGCGACGGTTCCTGCGCGCGGGGTCGGAGGCTTGCGATCAAGGTTGCCGATAACAAAAAAGTCGCCGCGTCGATTGCGATCGCGATGCCGGCACCGAATAGCGCCACCAGCACACCCGCGATCGCAGCGCCCAGCATCGTCGCGCCATTGCGCGCCGTACCCAGCAGCGAATTGGCAGCTTGCAGTTCACCTGGATCGACGATTTGCGGTACAAAGCCGGATTGCGCCGGAGCGTTCAGCGCCATCGCAGTACCATTGACCAGCATCAGCAGCGCGAGTACGGGCACGGTGGCATTGCCGGTCAGGAACAGTGCGGCGATGACGCACTGTGAGCAGGCGGCGAGGATCTCTGCCAGGACCATGACATGCTGCCTGGATGTCCTGTCGGCCAGTGCGCCGCTAAAGAGCATGACGACGATAGAGCCAATGGTGGGCGCGGCAATGACGATCGCCGAATCCCTGGCTGAACCCGTCAGTTCCAGCACACCGAACGCAATCGCGATGGGCGCCATTGCGCTACCGGAATAGGTGATCAGGTAAGCAGTGAAAAGTTTCGCGACATCCGGCCGCGCAAGCAACCTGATCCCCTCGCGAAAGGAAGCCTGCGACATGATGCGAGCTCCGGCAAACGGGCGGCGAGCATACCCCAACAAGACGGTCAGAGCCACACCGGGCTATACTGGCGCAACCTATCCGGCAAGGATCTGCCAATGGCGAGAGCACTCGGCGTGGGCGGCGTTTTCTTCAAATCGCCGAACCCCGACAAACTCAAACAGTGGTACGTGCGATGGCTCGGATTCGCCTCGGAGGAAGGCCCGGGTGTCGCCTTCACGCCCGCTGACCTGCCACTTACGGCGTTTTGCGTGTGGAGTCCATTCAACGAGGATACACAATACTTCGAACCGTCCGGCTCGAGTTTCATGGTCAACCTGGTCGTCGATGATCTTCTGGCCGCACTGTCACAGGTACGCGAAGGCGGCGCGGAAGTTGTCGGCGATATTGAACGATATGACTATGGCAGCTTCGGCTGGTTCATCGACCCGGACGGCAACAAGGTCGAACTCTGGCAACCAGGCTGACCCCTGTTTCAGTCAAAGAAGGTTCAGCCCAGGAACTCGTCACAACCCAGATCGTCGATCACGCCCAGGTTACGGTCGAGCATACACTCTGCCAGCGCCCTGCCACGCTCGTTGGCGAGGTCGAGGCTCCCGCATACGGTGATCGGGTAGATCAGGCAGAACAGCGTCAGGACCCGGTAATCGTTCCACGCGGTCTCGAAGTCGTACCCCGAGACACCAGAGTCGTTCAGGCGCTCGACGTACTTGCGAACCAGGTCCTTCTCGATCCTGCGGCGCAGATCTGACTGCAGGCTCTGGCAAACGAAATACGTCACATCAAACGCCGCACGACCCTTGCCGCTGATCTGCCAGTCCATCGTGACTGCCTCGTCGCCGCCACGCAGGTAGATGAAGTTGTCCTGGCGATAATCGCCGTGCAGGAACGTGTACGAGGGCGAGACGCGCTCGATAAGTTCAACGTACTGTTCCCCGACCTTGCGGCAGATTTCCTTTTGCCTGGGCGTGAAGTGCCCCTCGAATTTATCTATTGCCGGTTCCAGTGCCGGGCCATAGACAAAATCACGCAGCTTCACCA
>JAGRIN010000256.1 GCA_020443245.1 Pseudomonadales bacterium | reverse complement strand
AGTTGCATCATACAACTTATTTTAGTTGCTTGACACAACTACTAAAGATTTTTTCCAGTGCGTCGATATACGATGCAGAACCCTGGCCGGTGCGGCCCCCTCTCATCGCGGTCCATCGCAACCGCCCAGTACATGCTCCACGCCGGAGGAACAATGTTCGGCTTCATCCATATGATTGGCCAGAACCCTGGCCTCGGCCCGGAAGTCTCAGGCCAGTACAATCCTGTACTCGTTGCGCTATCGGTGCTGGCGGCGTGCTTCGCCGCCTATGCCTCGACGGCGGTCGTCGAGCGCATGCAGGGCGCCACGACCGGCCGCGCACGTATACTCTGGCACGCGATCGGCGCACTGACGCTCGGCGTCGGCATCTGGTCGATGCACTTCACCGGCATGCTCGCATTCCTGCTGCCTTTCAAGGTGAAATACTCGATCGGACTTACCGCCGCATCAATCGTTCCGGCGACACTCGGCAGCGCTGCCGCCCTCCATTATCTTGCAAGCCGGGACCACACATTCCGACGACTTCAGGTTGCAGCACTTACGTTGGCACTGGGCATCGGGCTCATGCACTACACCGGCATGGATGCGATGCGGATGTCGGCATACATGCGCTACGACGCGACGCTCTTTGTCGGCTCCATCGTGGCCGCACACGTACTGGCGACACTCGCGCTCTACAGCCGACAGGTCTTCAAGGACAGTCGCACAATCGGCGGCGGCATCGGACGACTGGCGAGCGCGCTACTGATGGGGGTCACTGTCTCGGGCATGCACTATAGCGCCATGCACGCAGCGCACTTTTACATCACGAAAAAGACGACGCTCTTGCTCGACCCGTCGAGCGTCTCGAGCGTCGCCCTCGCGACCTCGGTCACGTTTCTCTTCGGCATAGTCGGCGCCCTCACACTGATCGGCGCGCTCATCGACAAGCGGCTCGCCAACATTTCCCGTTCGCTGGATGACTCACGGGCAAGAAACGAAGCGATCCTGAACCAGATGCAGGATGGGCTGATAACGGTGGAGAGAGGTGGACGCATCGTCGGGATGAATCCAATGGCCGAGACGCTGTTCGCAATGGCGGCCGACGAGGCCGAAGGTTTCGACATCAACGTACTGCTGCCGCGACTCGATCAAGAAGAGTCGAGGGGTCTTCGGACCGACACCTATCGGACCGAAGCATTTCGCTCAGATGGATTCATCTTTCCCGTGGATGTCAGCGTCAACCTGCTGACCCTCCGGGAAGGCGAACTCTACAGCGTGTTTATTCGCGACCAGAGCGCCAGTATCGAGATGGAGACTCAATTGAGACAAGCGCAAAAGCTGGAATCGATTGGCCAACTTGCGGCCGGTATCGCACATGAAATCAACACGCCCGTCCAGTTCGTCAGCGACAACACCGTCTTCCTGCAACGTGCGTTCAATGCCCTGGTAGACGCCGTCGATGCGGCGACTCGCCTCATTGAAGACGTCAGGCAGGGCGTGGCCACTCCCACCTCGGCAGACGCAGTGGCAGATGTCTTCGCTCGCGCTCGCCTCGACTTCGTGCGCGGTAACGTGCCGAGGGCACTGGAACAGAGCCTCGACGGATTGACGCGCGTGGCCCGGATCGTTTCGGCCATGAAGGAGTTTTCTCACCCGAGCCAGGGCATCAAGGAACCGATCGACCTTGCGCAGGCCATCGAAATGACGGTGACCGTGGCGCGTAACGAGTGGAAATACGTCTGCGACGTCGAGGCCGACTTTGCAGAGAACCTGCCGCCGGTGCCGTGCCTGCGCGATGAATTCAACCAGGTCATTCTCAACATGATCGTGAACGCTGCGCACGCGATTCGCGAGGCCCTGGGAGAGGAGAGCGAGAAGAAGGGCACCATCACCATCACAACCCGCAAGGAAGCCGGTTGGGCCGTGATCTCGATCGCGGATACCGGCGCGGGCATTCCTGATCAGGTCCTACCCAAGATCTTCGATCCGTTCTTCACTACCAAGGAGGTTGGCAAGGGAACGGGACAGGGCCTCGCCATCGCTCGCAACGTGATCGTCGAAAAGCACGGGGGACGCATCGACGTTGAGTCGCGTCCCGGCAGCGGCAGCACCTTTACACTCAGGATCCCGCTCACAGAACCGGAATCTTCTCTCTCGCGAGAAGCAGCATGAAAATCCTTTTTGTCGATGACGATCCGAACATTCTCGAAGCCATCGAACGCATGCTGTTCAGCATGCCCGGCAACTGGAACGTTCGTACTGCGACCAGCGGCGGCGCAGCCCTTGCCATCCTGCGAGAGAGCCCGGACAGCTTCGATGTGGTGGTCAGTGACATGCGCATGCCGGGCATGGACGGCGCGACGCTGCTCGGCCACGTTCACGAAGAATTCCCGTCTATCATCAGGATCGTTTTGTCCGGCTACACGGAAGTCGGTGCCGCCATGCGCGCCGTACCGGTCGCTCACCAGTTCTTGTCCAAACCCTGTAGCGCGGAGCAATTGGTCAAGACCATAGAACGCGCCACCGCACTCGGTTCGCTGATGAACAGCCCCCTCATCGCGGGCGTCATCGGCACGATCGAAAAGCTTCCGTCCGTACCGCGGATCTACCAGCAACTTGCCGGCGCCCTGACGGATCCGGGCGTAACGCCGGAAGATATCGGTGCAATCCTCGAACGCGATCCCGCGATGAGCGCCAAGATACTGCAACTGGTGAACTCTTCGTTCTTCGGTCGCCCGAGGAAGATCACAAGCGTGCGCAACGCGGTTGTCCATCTCGGCACCAAGGTGATCAAGAATCTCGCGCTCGCGGCAGAAGTCTTCGACGGAAACCAGACAATCGCGGTTCCCGGATTCTCGATCGAGTCGCTACAAGAAGACGCGCTACGCACCTCACACCTCGCCTGCCGAATCATCGCGGACCAAAAGCTCGCAGAGGATACTTTCCTCGCAGGTATGGTCCACGAGATTGGCACTATCGTCCTGGCTACGTGCCTCACGGACAAGTTCGAGGCATCGGTGGCGCTCGCAGGCGCGCACGCGATGCCAAGGTTCGCAGCCGAGCGCGAAGTCATGGGCATCTCGCACGCCGAGGCGGGCGGATACTTGCTCGGGCTCTGGGGCCTCCCGTGCCCTATCGTCGAAGCCGTGGCCAACCATCACGAACCGATGCGAGTGAAGCGGCAGTCGCCGGTCATGGAGATCGTCGACGCCCTGTATATCGCGGATTCACTCATTAGCGGCGACGCAATCAGCGACGAGTATCTGGAATCGATCGGACAGGCCGGTGCGCTACCTGAATACCTGGCAATCGCCGAGTCGTTGGAGGCTGCGTGACCATGAGCGACGCGAGGCCCTTGCCCCGAATTCTCTGCGTGGACGACGAGCCGAACGTGTTGGAGGGGCTCGTCAGGACGCTGTTCGACGAATTCGACATCGTGACTGCCACGAGCGGGGCGGAGGGTCTGGAACTGATCCGTAACGAAGGTCCGTTCGCTGTCATCGTCTCCGATATGCGCATGCCGGCAATGGACGGCGCCACCTTCCTGTCACATGCGCGTGCGGTGGCACCGGACTCGACGCGCGTCTTGCTCACCGGCCATGCAGACCAGGCATCGGCCATCGCGGCCGTCAACGATGGCCATATCTTCCAGTTCCTGACCAAGCCTTGCCAACACGATCTCCTGTCAAAGGCATTGCATGCCGCAGTTTCAGAACACCGGCTGGTGGCGGAGCGCCGCGAGTTGCTGGACAAGACGCTCAAGGGCTCGATCCAGGTCATGGTCGACATCCTGTCCATTACCGCGCCGTCAGCATTCGCCCGGGCACAGTCCGTACGCCGGTATGTCGTGCACCTCGCGGCCGCGTCAAAGCACAAAGACCGCTGGCAGTACGAGCTGGCTGCGATGCTGTTCCCGATCGGCTGCATCACGTTGCCGTCGGACACGCTGGACAAGCTGTTTGCAGGGCAAGCCATCTCCGAGCAAGAGCAGAAGATGTTCGACGCGCACCCTCAGGTCGGTGCCCGCCTGCTTGCGAAGATTCCGAGGTTCGAGACGGTTGCGCAGATCGTCAAATACCAGGGCACGTCGCCGCTCCCGGCCTCGCTGCCGGGTTCGGTCCAAACCGGATGCCGGATGTTACAGCTCGCTATTGCGCTTAACGACCGGATCGTTGCGGGACGCTCGATGCACGCCGCCCTCGCGGAACTGCAAGCGTTCCCCGGCACAGACCCTGAGTTGCTGGCCCACATGCGAACTTACCGGGAACAGCGAACGGACGACATCGTCAAAGCGGTGCGGGTCCTGGACCTGCGCCCTTCGATGATCCTCGACGAAGATGTTTGTACACCGAGTGGCAATGTCATCGTGTCAAAGGGGCATGAAGTCACGCCGGCGCTCATCGAGCGGCTGCTCAGCTTCAAAGTGGGCATCGGTGTGCGCGAGCCGGTACGGGTCCGAATCGGCGTCGATCACGAAGCGCTCGCACACGATCGCTCCGCTGCCTGAACCTTCAATTTTCGGCGTCAGTTTTCCCAACGCCTTTGCTCGCGATTTTCCGGTATTCTCAGACGCTTTATCTCGGGGGATACGCACGTGGGCATACGCTTGAAGGACAAGGTCGCTGTCATAACCGGTGGCACCAGTGGAATTGGTGAGGCAACCGCAGAGCTCTTCGTGAGCGAGGGCGCGCGGGTGGTTATCGCCGGCCGTTCTGAAGAAAAGGGAGAAGCGCTGGCCCGGCGGCTCGGACCGGCCGCACAGTACGTCAAGGCGGATGTCATGTCCGAAGAAGACATTGCCCGGACAATCGATACCGCCGTCAGGCAGTTCGGCGGCCTGGACATTCTCTTCAACAACGCAGGGGGTCCGACAGCGGGAACCATTACCGACGTCAACGAGGAGACGATCCACTACGCAATGCAATTGCTGTTCAGCAGCGTCGTGCTGGGCATCAAACACGCTGTGCCGCACATGGAACAACGCGGCGGCGGCGCGATCATCAACAACTCGAGCATCGCGGCAATCCGGGACAACCAGGGCGGGCTGCTTTACTCGGCGGCGAAGGCCGCAGTCACTCACTACACGCGAATCGTCGGAACGCGGCTCGGGCCGAAAGGCATCAGGGTCAACGCAATATC
>JAGRIN010000255.1 GCA_020443245.1 Pseudomonadales bacterium | reverse complement strand
CTGCGCTTTTCTGTATCACGTTCTACAGCATCAGCAGGCAAGGGCATGACGAACGTGTTGAAAAGCTTGCCACTCTTGGTGGCCGCTCCAGCCGCGCACCAGTCGCGCCTCTCGCGAAAGTTGGCCAAAAATGATGTTGCCGGCCCTTCAATGTCTGCACTGATGAACACTTTCATGTTTCAGCGTCTCGGGTCGTTCTCGCGGCGTATCAAGACTCATACCAGGACGGATCATGCGTCGCGCGGTAAGCGGGGCGTGCGCGAATGCGATTCACATAAGCTGCAACCGAGGCGGAAGGTGCCTTGATCCAACCGAACTGCACGGCAAAATCCAAAGTCCCGCCGTAGACAACATCGGCCGCACTGAATGCGTCACCCAGCACCCAGCCCTGCTCGGGCGTCATCGCCTCAACGGAAGCCATACAGCGTTCCCGGTCGCCCCAACCGACCGATTGGGCGTTGAACTCTTTATCGTCGACCGAAAACATCGGCTCCAGGGTGCTGCCACAAAACAGGACGTACCGGTAGTACTGACCACGTTTTGGTGAATCCACAGGTGGTGCCATGCCTCGTTCGATGTATTTGTCGGCCAGATAAAGGCAAATGGCGGCCGCTTCGGTCACGACCACATCACCATCCACGAGCGTGGGCAGCTTGGCCATCGGATTGATAGCGCGAAACGCAGGCGTCTGGTTCTCGCCCTTTGTAAAGTCGATAACGATTTGCTCATGCTCTGCATCGAGTTCATGCAGCATCCAATCGGTGGTGACTGCGCGGCTCATCGGGTGGTAGTAGTGTTGCATCGAATGTCCCCTTCTTGTCGACGCATGATTGTGACAGAGCCATCCTGACAGCATCCTGTCAGGAGTCGGCTCACTCGCCTTTGTTTTCGATCTTCAGTACTCTCGGGCGGCTGGACTGACACGGTTGATTGAAACGGAGGCCACTATGGATGTCCCCGAACCCAACCGGCCCAGCCTTTCGGGCTACATTAATGCCGGCAAGTTGCTCTCGTGGCGGTGGGTCGATGCGCGGATGGCGCCGGCACGTAACTACTGGGTTACGACCAGGAGTACGGGCTATCCCAGTTCACGGCCGGTCTGGGGATTGTGGCGTGACGCGCGGCTGTATTTCAGCACGGGCTCGGCGATGGTCCGCAACATCGCGCGTGATTCGCGTGTCCAGGTTAACCTGGAAAGCGCCGATGAACTCGTCATCATCGAAGGTCATGCGGCGCAGATGGACGCCTCCGACCTGGAATTCTGGATCCGGGCCTACCGTGAAAAGTACGAAACGGACATGCCCGAATCGACTGACGGCGTCTATGTCGTGAATCCTCGGCGCGTGCTCGCTTGGATGGTCGATCCCACCGGCCGGGACGGCGGCGTCTTGTTCTCGAATACTGCGACTGAATGGAAGTTTGGATAACGTGCGGAGAGTTTCAACTCTTTGGCCCTGAAATCTGCCACAGCGAGAGCTTAATAGTCCGCTGACTCGCCGAAAATGCCCGGCGAGGCGCACGTTTCACGACACCAGGCAGTTCACTCAGATTGGTCTCGCCACACAACGCCACGCTCGAATAGCGCCCTTACTTGATCGTCGTCGTAGCCCAGTTCCGCCAGGATCTCCCCGCCATGCTGACCGGCAACCGGTGGCGGCATCAATGCAGGCTGCGTTCCGTCGAAAGTAACCCCGGCCCCGTGTCGGCGATAGTCGCCCCATGCGGGATGAGCTACCTCGCTTGTCAGCGACATTGCGCGTGCCTGCTCGTGTTCCAGCCAGAAGAGCGCAGGCAAGTTTGCATCGGCGCGAACGCAGGCAAGCGTCTCGTCCACCATCATCGACTGCCATTCATCGGCATGGCGCGACATGAATAGCGCGGAGAGTGCCTCACTGACATGAAGGTCATCGCCGGATAGATCCGGTGTCTCAATGCCGTGTTGAGCCAGCACCTGCGTGAAGCGCGCACGGTCACGCGGATTGACGAGTGCAAGGAACACCCAACTGTCGCCCTGGCATCGGTAGAGCCGGTACATCGGTCCGAGCCCATGGCCGAGTTCGTCCAGCATCGCCCGCGGCGGCTTGCCCGGATAGCTGAGGAAGTCATCATGATTCGCGTAGGCATTTGCGCCGAACATGTCCATCAGGATGCGCTGGCCGCGACCCGTTCGGAGCCGTGCGGCCAGTCCGAGAAGGGCCGACGACATCACGACCATCGCCGTGTTGGGGTCTGGATTCACTTCGTTGGCGCGCATCAATCGCCGGGTCCAGCGCCTCAAACCTTCGATATCCTGAAGTGTTTCCGGCACACGCCCGCCCATCTGGTACATCACCCCGCCCATGGCGGCGCCCGGAATCGGATGCGTGCTCGGGCGCAGCTTCCCCGGTCCGTTGGGTCCGTAACCGTTACTCTGTAGGTAGACGATGCCGGGATTGATGGCGGCGACCTGCTCATAACCGATGCCGAGGCGTTCGGGTACGCCCGGTCGATAGTTGTGAATCATTACGTCAGCGTCCTTCAACAGTGCCATTACGATGGCCTTGCCGTCATCGGACTTGAGATCCACGCAGATACTGCGCTTTCCGGCGTTCACGCGTGCCGAGCCCACGCCTCTCCCCAGGCCGCGATAAGGATCGCCCCCGATCTGTTCGACCTTGATCACCTCTGCGCCCATGTCAGCGAGCAGTGAAGCACCCATGGGTGCGGCGATGATCGTTGCGATCTCGACGACTTTGACACCTGCGAGGGGGAGATCAATTGACCGGTCGGTGGGTTTCTCTTTCGGCGTTGCTCGCCAGCGCGCCACAATGCCATCGTCAGCCACCGGGTCTTCCGTCACGCAATCGGGTCCGGGGCTCGCAGGCGTTTCGGTCAATGTTGCGACCGGGCCCAGTTGGACGCCGCCCCCGGCTCGATCGATAACGTGCCCGTTGGCAACGATGTCCGGATCAGACAACGCCTCCTGAGTCGTCTGGTAGGTGGTGGCCACGACGCCGCCATTCTCAATACAGTCCGCGATCCAGTCTGCCGCCGGACGGGATTGGATCGTCAGGAGCATTCGATCTCGAAATGCCTCGTGCTTTTCAGGCGGCAACACCATCTGTGCGGCGTTCCAGTCTTCGTCGGCAAGGACATCCAGGAGCCCCGTGACCATGAGGAAGTTATCGAAAAGGTGCGGCAGAAGATTGCCGAACTGGACCCAGCGCCCGTCGCCAGCCTGGGCGGGGTGATAGTAAAGGCTCGGCATGGGCGGTTCGGCGCTGCCTCGCTCGGCATAGATGTCGCCGAAGCGCTCGACGAACTGGCGACCGATCAGGGCACCTTGCTCGTACGGCAGAAGACCCTGCAGCAGACTCGTTTCGACGAGCCTGCCCGCGCCCGCATCCCGGCGCGCAACCACTGCGGCGAGTATGCCGGACACGGCGTACTGTGCAGTCGCATGCACACCGACCTGCAGCGCGGAGAAAACCGGCCCGTCCCGATCGACGATGCCGGCAAAACCATTCATGCGACCGACAACCGCCGCCACCACGTGCTCGTAACCCGGTACGTCGCGAAGTGGACCGTGATTGCCGAAGCCCGATATGTGGCAGTAGATCAGGTGGGGGTGTTTCGGGTGAATCGCCTCAAACTCGAGCCCGGCCCGCGCGAGCGCAGAAGGTCTCCAGTTGCAGACGAATATGTCCGCCGCTGCCAGCAGATCTTCAAGCACGTCGCGATCGCGATGGACGTCCAGCGTGATCACATGCTTGCCCCGGCGCCACATGGGTGCAGAGGCAATCGACTTCAGTGGGTTTTCTCCGGGCGGATCGATCACCACGACGTCTGCGCCGAAGTCGGCAAGTATCATGGTTGCTATCCCGCCAGCGGGACCGGTAGTGAGATCGAGTACGCGAAGCCCCTCGAGTGCGGCCGACATCCTGCCTGATTCTCCTGTTACGAATTGCCGTCAAAGCTACCACAAGTTGCGGGAAGTCGCTGACCCTGGATAGGCATGACACCCATGGCCTGGAACCTCTCGCGCCCGTGAACTCGCCATTTGGAACCGCCTGGTGACCTCCTATGTTAGAGTGCGTCAATCCATGCTTCAGGAGATTCACTGTGCGGTATTCAACTCTTGCAGTCCTTCTGCTTGGCGTGTTCGGTGCTGTCTTTGCGGGCGCGGACGTCACCGCACCCAGGGTCGCGATACACAGCATGAAGGAATTGCCGACGCCGCTGCCTTATCCGTATGACGAGAAGGCTGACGACAAAGCGCGCGTGGACGCAGCCTTTGCGCGCGCCAGAGCGGACGGCAAGCGCGTCCTGATCGACTTCGGCGGCAATTGGTGTCCCGATTGCCGGATCCTGGCGGCGGTCATGGAATTGCCCAGCGTGAAGCCTTTTATCCTCGCGCATTTCGAAGTGGTGACCGTCGATATTGGCCGTTACTCCCGCAACCTGGATATCGTACACAGGTTTGGAATTCAGGAACTCAGGGGCGCGCCCACTATCGTCATTGCGGATCCGGACGGGACGCCCGTCAACATCACCGACTCGGCAGAGCTTGCGGATGCCCGCTCCATGACGCCACAGGGTATCGCCGACTGGCTCGCGCGCTATGCGGTGGCCGGCGCGGAGTAGTACCCTGCGCGGTTCTGGCTTGTCACCCGCTATCAAGCGCATAGTCGCACGAGTCAGTTGACCGCGTAGCGCGCGAGGTTCTGTGACGGATCCATCACGACCTCTCAATCCATGCCGGGGAGGTCAACTTCCTTGCTGTCTTTGGCACGGGCGGGCGCAAACCGAGCGGTGGTCTGGTTTGTCCGCACTTGCTCGAGCCAGAACACGCCATCGTAGGGGTAGCTGTTGCCCCTAGTGCCGACAAAATCAACGTCGCCGTCTTTGTCCATGTCGACGACGACGAACGCATCGAACATGCCACGAATGCGGCGTGAGATATCGTGGCGAATCCAGGGGCTTGCGCCTTGGCCGGGATTTTCAAACCAGGATAGCCGCCCCATTGGACTTGTCAGTTCCGGCTCGCCATCACGGTCGCGTGGACCACGGCTATAGCTGCCGGTCATCAGGTCCATGTCACCATCGCCGTCGATGTCGGCAAGCCGGATTCCCGTAGACGAATCAGG
>JAGRIN010000254.1 GCA_020443245.1 Pseudomonadales bacterium | reverse complement strand
CGCAACCGAGCTCCTGCGCAAGCAACTTCGGCTGGAGGACGCCGGGGTGCAGCTCTGGGCAAGGCAGGACTACGACGCTGCCGTACAGAAGAACGGCGAGGCGGACGAGGCCTATCGCAATGATGCGTTCGCCGATGCACTCGCACTTTACAAAGAAAGTCTCGGGATGTTGTCGGCGCTGGAAGCGAAAATGCCGACCGTCCATGACGACAACGTCGCTCGTGGCAAACAGGCGCTGGACGCGCTCGACGCACAGTCTGCAATCGGCGCCTTTACGATCGCCACCGCAATCGATCCGAAGGATGACGAAGCAAAATCGAGCCTTCAACGTGCACTCAAGCTCGACGACGTGCTCGCCCACCTCCACAAGGGTGATGCGCTCCAAACCGAAGGCAAGCTCGATGCCGCGCGTGCCGAGATCGCCCAGGCCCATGCCATCGACCCGGCACTGCCCATTGCGAACGAAGCGCTGAACGACATCGACCACAAGATCGACCAACGGAATTTCGCGGACGCGATGTCTCGCGGCCTCGCAGCCCTGTCGAACGAAGACTTCGAAGCAGCGAAGACGGCGTTCGAGGATGCCGCAAACATACTGCCCGATTCCCCTGAGCCCAAAGACGGTTTAGAGCAAGTTGAGCAGGCGGTGCTGATGCAGCGCGTACAGAACCAGCGGGAGCAAGCGAAACGTCTTGTGGACGCCGAGGATTGGAAGGGCGCAAAACGAGCCTACGAGGCTATCGCCGATCTGGACGCAACCCTGCTCTTCGCAAGGGAAGGTATCGAGCAGGCAACCTCGCGCATCGATCTCGCTGCAAGGCTGGACAGGTACATACAGCACCCGGCGCTGATGGCAGCCGATGACGAGCTTTCTGCGGCGAAAAAAACCCTGGTCGAAGCCACACGCGCGAAACCGCAGGGAGACCGGATCAAGGACAAGGTCAATCGCCTGGCATCGCTCATCGCGATGGCTCGCATTCCCGTTACCGTTGAACTCAAATCCGACAACGCCACTGACGTCACGATCTATCGCGTCGGTGAGTTCGGCCGCATCGACTCTCGTTCGGTAGAGCTCATTCCGGGTGACTACACGATCGTCGGTAAACGGCGGGGATATCGAGACGTGCAAGTGGACCTGGAACTTCGGGGTGGGCACGAGCCCAATCCAATTTATGTGAGCTGTACCGAGAAAATCTGAACCCATGTCGGCAGACGAAGAAAACCTGGTCATCGAGCCCGCAACATTCCAGCGGGCCTCAAGCGGACTGCGCCGCCGGGGATTTCGCCTTCGACCGGTACCCGTCGCGATCGCAGTTGCGTTTCTGGTCCTTGCGCTCGTCGTCACATTCATCATCGGGGCGCGTGCCGTGCGCTTCAACATCGATCCGAGGCCGGCATCGATCGAGATCGTCTCGGGATTCATCACGTATCGCCTCGGCGAGCGCTTTCTCATGTGGCCCGGTAACTACCGCGTCGAGGCGCGCCTGCCGGGTTACGAGGTGTTGGACCGAACGGTCACCGTGGGCGACGATGAAGACCAGGACATCGCAATGTCCATGGTCAAGCTGCCGGGCATCCTCCATGTCTCGACCGATCCTGGCGTCGACGCCGAGGTATTCGTCGACCAACAATCGATCGGCAATGCGCCGGCGACGATGAATGTCATCGCACCGGGCGTGCACGACATCCGGATCGAGACAGCCCGATACAAGCCCTACGACACGGAAGTCGAGATCGAGGGCAAGCGCATCGAGCAATCCGTCGTGGCGACCCTGGTTCCCGCCTGGGCCAACGTGAGCGTCAGCACCATCCCCGACGGCGCAACGCTCATCGTCGACGGCAAGGAAATCGCGGGGGAGTCGCCACTTACAGTCGAATTGCTCGAAGGAACTCGCGAAGTGAGGCTTCGGCGCCCTGGGTACAAAACCTGGGAAAGCGAGCTCAAGGTGACAGCCGGCGAGGATATGTCGATGCCGCTGGTGAGACTCGTACGTTCCGACGGCAAGATCAATATTGTGACAGACCCGCCGGGCGCGAATGTCGCGATCGCGGGACGTTATCGGGGACAAACCCCGCTGGAAGTCGCCCTGCCCCCAGGTGCAGCCTACGAAATCCTCCTGTCGAAAGCCGGCTATGAACCGCTTTCCCGTTCGATACGCGTCGATGCCGAGGCAGACGTTGCACTGAACGCAACGCTGCAACCGGTGCTCGGTGTGCTTCGACTCATGGTCGAACCGGCCGGCGCAACGCTCAGCGTGGATGGTCAGGTGCACGGCGATCCGGATACCCGGCTGACCCTCACTGCGCGGCCGCACACGATCGAGGTCTCGAAGCCGGGCTACGCAACGTTCACGACCACGGTGAACCCGCAGCCAGGCCTCGCTCAACAACTGATGGTCCACCTGCAAACCGAACAAGAAGCTCGCGTCGCGTCGATCCCCGATACGATCGATGCCGGCGACGATATCTCGCTGAGGCTCATCCTGCCGGGTCACCTGCACATGGGTGCACCCCGGCGTGAACCGGGGCGACGCTCCAACGAAATCGAAAAGGACGTCGAACTGACGCGTGCCTACTATCTCTCGATCAACGAGATCACCAACGAGCAATTCACGAAGTTCATGCCCAACCACGATTCGGGCATGCTCGGCCGCTCGGTGCTGACCGAACCCAATCGTCCTGTTGTCAACGTGTCGTGGGAAGATGCAGCGCGCTTCTGCAACTGGCTCAGCGAACGCGATGGCCTGTCGCCAGCCTACGTGGTGAGGGACGGTCGCCTGACCGGCGCCGACCCCATGACAAACGGCTATCGCTTGCCCACCGAAGCAGAATGGGCGTGGGCGGCAAGGTATGCAGACGGCCCGAACCCGACGCGCTTTCCCTGGGGCGACGCAATGCCGCCTCCTGTTGTCAGCGCAAATTATGCCGACGAAACGGCGCGCGCGATGGTGCCTTACTATATTGCCGGTTACAACGACAACTACCGTGGTCCGGCGCCCGTTGGCAGCTTTCCTGCCAACGCCTTTGGCATTCACGACCTGGCCGGGAACGTATCGGAGTGGATACACGACTTCTACTCGATCGAACTGTATCCGGATCCCCTCACCGACCCGGTTGGTCCCCAGGCCGGCGACTATCATGTCATTCGTGGTTCGAACTATACGCACGGCCAGTTCGGTGAACTGCGCTGGACCTTTCGTGACTATGGCAAGGACGGCCGTCCCGATGTCGGCTTTCGCATTGCGAGGTACCTCGAGTGAGCCGCCGCATCGTCCAGGCGGCCGTCTGGTTCATACTGCTCAGCGTCCCGGCGGTATTCGGCGCGGATGCGCCCGCCCCGGCGGGGTCCGACGCATCCCCTTCCGGCGATCAGCAGGGCCAGGCGCAGGCGCCCGGGACCGAACAGGTCACCGGAGAGAAAACCGGAGGCGAAGAGCCGGCCCCGCCCCCGGTGGATGAGCACCTTGATGCAAAGCCGGGCAACCTGAAAGAGAACGTGACCCGGGCGCTCGAAGTCTTCGTCCCGAGTGAAGAGATCGATGTCGACAAACCTGTCGACTTCCCTACAGACATTTGACCAGGAACCGGATGTGACCAAGCAACTTCCCGTCGAGTTCATCTACCAGCTCTTTTCGCTGATCATCGCGATCATCATCGTTCACGGTGTCTATGTGTCCATCGTTCGACCCAACGCGAGGCAGATACAGCAAGAGCAGGCGATCCAGATCAACTCTGACCCGAACTATGTGCCAGAGCGCTCGACCTACATCGTCATCAAGGACTTCGAACAGGAAGCCTGCTTCATCTTGATGCTGTGGTCCATTTCATTGATGGGCTACAAGGCCTGGCAAGTGACGCAGGAACGCAAGATCCTGCAGATGGATCTCGTACCACTTGCGGAGGGCACCAGCATCCTGCCCGAAGATACACGCGAGTTCTCAAGGCCCATCCAGGCCCTGCCGGAAAATGCGCAGGGTTTCCTGCTGCCGCGAGCATTGCTCACCGCACTTCATCGTTTCAGGTCGACGCGCAACATCCAGGACGTCTCAAATGCGATTCGGGCAATTTGTGAATCGGAGTCAGAGCGCCTCGATTCAGAACTTTCCATGATTCGTTACATTGCATGGGCAATTCCGTCGATCGGGTTCCTCGGTACGGTCCGCGGTATCGGGCAGGCATTGAGCCAGGCCCACAAGGCCGTTCAAGGCGACATCGCCGGCGTGACCCAAAGCCTCGGGGTCGCCTTCAACTCGACGTTTGTTGCCTTGCTCATCAGCATACTCGTCATGTTCCTCATGCATCAGCTCCAGCTTGCCCAGGAGCGCGTGGTGCTGGACGCCGAAGACTACTGCGACATGAGGCTTGTGCGCCACTTGCAAAGCCAGGGGGTATAGCCGGTGTCCACCGCTATTATCGAAATCAACGACGCTGGTATCACTGCCGGGCGTGACGGCAACATCGACATTGTGAGTCCCGGTTACGCCGTTCTCGACGGTGACCGCCTGCTCATCGGCAATGAGGGTTTCCATAACAGCCGGTTGTTGCCAAGGTGGACCAACAATCGCTTCTGGAACCAACTCGGCACCGAACCCATACGTGGCGGCACAGAGCTCATTCGCCATCACGCGGACCTCGCGTTTGCCCATCTCGAGCAGGTGTGGCAGTCCATCGGCGATGCAGATCAGGTTATCCTGGCGGTACCGGGCTTCTTTAGCCGCGAACAGCTCGGGCTCTTGCTGGGCATGACACGTGAGTGCGGCATTCCGGTTGCGGGCGTCGTGGACACTTCACTCGCCGCCACAATCAATCGCGCCGGCAGCGGCACAGTACTGCACCTCGACATCTTCCTGCATCGCATTACCCTGACCGTGCTCTCAGCCGACAGCTTCATGCGACGGGTCGATACGCTGCCGATCAGCGAGACAGGCCTGTTCACACTTTGGGATCGCTGGGCCAACATCATCGCCTCGCAGTTCATCCAGACATCCCGCTACGACCCGATGCATCGAGCGGTCAGCGAACAAGAACTCTATGATCGATTGCCGACCTGGATCGAGCGCCTCGGCACCGAACGAAGTGCCGCGTTTTCGCTCGATGCCGGCGGTAATCCGCAGCGCGTCGCGGTCGG
>JAGRIN010000253.1 GCA_020443245.1 Pseudomonadales bacterium | reverse complement strand
CTGTTCTCAGAAAGCGTCGAGTTTGCGCACGGGTTCACGTATTCGGGTCACCCGGTGTGCTGTGCGGCAGGCCTCGCAACGCTGGAGGTCTACGAGTCTCGAAAGATGGTCAGCGCCGCAAGCGATTTGGGCGAGTACTTCGGCAATCGCTGGCGCGAACTCGCAGACCACCCGATTGTCGGCGAAGCACGCACGCTCGGCATGCTCGGCGCGATCGAACTCGTACGTGACAAATCGGCCCGCACACGACTCGCGGACGAAAACGCGGCGGCCTACTTCTGCCGCGACAACGCCATCGGCCGGGGACTGATGGTACGCGCTGTGCGCGATACGATGATTTCAGCCCCGCCCTTCGTCTGCTCGACGGAGGAAATCGACCTGCTTGTAGAACGCCTGCGTGGTGCGCTCGACGACACCGCGCGGCAGTTCGGGGTCAACCACATCTAGTCGACGACTTATGAAACCCATTGTCCTGATCCCCAGCGACGTGAAGATGATCGGTCTTCACCCGTATCACGTCGTGGGTGAAAAATATATCAACGCAGCGAGCCACGGTACCGGCGCGATGCCGCTCCTGTTGCCGGCCCTTGGCGAGGGGATGGACATGCCCTCGCTCGCTTCGCTCATGGACCTCGACCAGATCCTCGATCTTGTCTCCGGCATCATGCTGACCGGCAGCGTCAGTAACGTCGATCCCATCCGTTACGGCGAGGACCGTCCCGAGGGCATGGAAATGGACCTGCAACGCGACGACTCGGTGTTCCCGCTGCTGGAACGCGCGCTGGATCGCCGAATGCCCGTTCTCGCAGTTTGCCGCGGCATTCAGGAACTCAACGTCGCACTGGGCGGGACATTGCACCGCAGGATTCATGAGGTGCCGGGATACAACGATCACCGCGAACCCGAAGGCGTGCCACGCGAAGAAATGTACGGTCCGGCCCACGATGTCGAGATCCTGCCGGGCGGTCGCCTCGAGACGATCTTCACGAAGCGGAAATTCCGCGTGAACTCGCTACACGGGCAAGGCATCAAACAAGTCGGCCCGCGAGCGCGCACCGAGGCAATCGCACCCGATGGCGTGATCGAGGCGATTTCGTGCGACAGCCATTTCGTTGTCGGCGTTCAATGGCATCCGGAATGGGAAGCCCTGACAAACCCGGAATCGCGTGAGCTTTTCGCCGCGTTCGGCGACGCCATGCGCGAGTATGCAGGCCATACCTGACGATGCCGGCACCCACATCGATTCCATATCTTGAAACGCACCATCAATAAGTGAACACACTTGAAAGGTAACCCAATGTTTACGCCACCCGCCGGCTTGCCCGACCAACTCGAGATCCTGGTTGCGGACATGAACGGCATTCCGAGAGGAAAACTCATCCAGGGCCGCAGCATCGCCAATGGCAGCCTGCCTCACCTCGCCCTGTCACACTTCTTCCAGACGATTACCGGCGGCTACGCCGACCTGATCGACGTGCACAATCCCAAGGACGAGGACATGCTCCTCATGCCGGAGTGGGAGACGTACCGTCGGACGCCATGGAAGGAAAACAACTGCGGTCAGGTGATCTGCCGGACAATGACCAAGCGGGGCGAACCGATCACGTACGATCCGCGCAACTGCCTGCGCACGATTCTCGCCGCCTACGAAGAGCGCGGCTGGCGTCCCATCATCGCGCCGGAAGTGGAGTTTTTCCTGGTCGAGCCCATCTCCGACGCCGACTTGCCGCTGGTACCTGCCACCGGTGAACAGGGTCGCGTCGAATCAGGCGGCGAATCGTTCAGCGTCGATGCGCTGGAAAGCTATTCGGAGTTCATTGCGACCCTGAACCAGGTTTCGACCGATGCCGATATACGATTCCATGGACTCGCGCACGAGATGGCGCCCGCGCAGATGGAACTCAATGTCCATCACGGTGAGGCATTGTCGCGTGCCGACGAACTGTTCATGCTGAAGCGCCTCGTCAAGGCGTGCGCCGTCCAGCACGAGATGGTCGCGAGTTTCATGGCAAAGCCGATGGAAGACCATCCCGGTAGCGGACTGCACTTGCATGTCAGCATTTTCGATCAGGACGACAACAACATCCTCGCATTGAACGGCGGCGAAGCGGGTGAAGGCCTGCTTCATTTCATCGGCGGCCTGCAGGAATACCTGCCACAGGCTTTTGCACTGATGGCACCGACCGTGAACAGCTTCAAACGATTCCAGCCCGAACTCGCGGCGCCATTCAACCTCGAGTGGGGTTACGATAACAGGACGGCGGGCCTGCGCGTGCCTTACGACGATGACCGGAACGGACGTGTCGAGAATCGCATCGCGGGGGCTGACGCGAACCCTTACTTGTTCATCGCGACGACACTGGCCTGTGGCCTGCTCGGTCTCGAACGCAAGGTCCTGCCGCGCGCGCCGCTCGAAAGCAGCGCCTACGACCTCGAACCGACTTTCCCGATGGATATGTACAGTGCGCTCCGTCGCCTCGACGCCTGCGACGAGATCAAGTCGCTCCTCGGCAAGAACCTCGTCGACATCTATATCGATGTGAAGAGGACCGAACTCGCGCACTTCGACGCCGAGATCCATCCCTGGGAGCGTCGCTTTTTGGCCGACGCGCTCTGATGTTCGGCCGCCGCGAAGGTGGCCGGCCTGAAATCGGATACGACGAATCCTGGTACCACGCCACCGCCAAATCGTTAACCGAATACCCGGCGCTCGCCGGTAGCGTCACCGCGGACGTCTGTATCGTCGGAGGCGGCTACACCGGCCTCAGCGCAGCGATAGAACTCGCGAAGAGAGGCATGTCGGTCGTCCTGCTGGAGGGTCACCGCATCGGCGCGGGCGCATCGGGCCGCAACGGGGGTGTGCTCGGGATGGGCCAGCGCAAGGACCAGGACGAACTCGAGGACATGGTCGGCAAGGACGATGCACGCAAGTTGTGGCAGATCGCGTGCGATGCCAACCAGCTCGTCAAGGACCGCATCGCCGAATACAACATCGATTGCGATCTCACTGCCGGCGAAATCCACGCGGCACATCGGGCGCGCTACGTACCCGGGATGTGGGAATACAACGACTTTCTCGCGCGTGAGTACGACTACCACGACAGGCGCAACATCACCCGCGAAGAGATGCGCGAGACGCTCGGCACCGACGTGTTCTTCGGCGGCACCTTCGATGCACGTTCCGGTCATGTGCATCCGCTCAATCTCGCGCTGGGCCTCGCACGTGCCGCATCCGCCGAGGGTGCGAAGATCTACGAGCGCACACTCGTCACGGAGTATGAACGTGTACGCAACGACGGCGTCGTGGCGCACACGGACCGGGGCCGGGTGAGCGCGAAGTTCCTCGTACTGGCTTGCAACGGCTATCTGGGCGATCTGTCACGCACGGCCGGCTGGTTCCAGATGCCCATCAACAACTTCGTACTCGCGACAGAACCGCTGGGCGAGGAACGCGCGCGCGCCATCAACCGCGATAACGTCGCGGTCGTCGATACGCGGTTTGTCGTCAACTACTTCCATAACTCGCCGGACCATCGCCTGATCTTCGGCGGCGGTGAAAACTACACGCCCTGGTTTCCACGCGACATCAAGGCCTTCGTTCGCAAACACATGCTCGAGATCTACCCGGAACTCGCGGACGTTCGTATCGATTACGGATGGGGTGGAACCCTTGCGATCACGATGCGCCGAATGCCCCACTTCGGGCGCATCGGCAGCAATGTGTACTTCGCACAAGGGTACTCCGGTCACGGTATCGCCATGGCCAACATGGGCGGCAAGATCGTCGCCGAGGCCATTCGCGGCCAGGCGGAGCGATTCGATATCTACGCCGGTATTCGGCACTTTCCGTTCCCCGGCGGCCGTCTGCTCCGCTGGCCCGGGCTCGTCGCCGGTATGCTGTACTACGCCTTGCTGGACAGGCTCTGAGCCTGGCCAACCGCGCGTGGCGTAATGGCAATCCGACAGCAGTGGCTCAGCCGCTGCCGCCGGTTTCTTCCATGATGTAGCTTTCGAGTTCGCCGATTGTCGCTTCCTGGTCGTCGATGATGAACTTCATCACGTCACCTACGGCGATGATGCCCAGCAGGGTATCGTTGACGACGACCGGCAGGTGCCTGATCCTGTTGCGTGCCATCAGCGCCATGCACTCATCAACCGTATGGTCCTCATCGACGGTGACAAGATCCCGCGTCATGATATCGGCAACACGTGTCTTGTCAGCCGACTTGCCCTTCAGGATGACCTTGCGCGCGTAGTCCCGCTCCGAGATGATGCCCTGGATACTCGATCCGTCGACAACGGTGAGTGCACCCACCTCCCGTCGTGCCATCTCTTCGATTGCCTCGTAGACTGTTCCGGAAGGGGCGATCGACCACACATCCCTTCCCTTGGCGTCCAGCATGTCTTTTACCGTATGCATCAACACCTCCTCGCCTCTGGGGTCCTTTTTCTTTTATAGAAGGCACCCAACGAGATCAAAGAACATCGGGCACTAACGGGTACCATCGACTAGCTCACAATCGTCTAAACCGCGTGGCGCAAGGGATACAGGCCGCAGATCAGGAGTCCTGCCCGGTTTCGTCATGTCCGACAAGTTTCCGAATTGTCTGGAAAGGACCCAACGTCACGTGCGGCACCGACTCTAGCTGAGTCGGAGTACGGCGTGGTTATCGATTCGCGCACCGAAGGCCCGGCGGTGAATCTCGCGGCACTCTCGCGTCACCCAAGGTCCACTGCTTTATCGTCCGGCACGAGGATCACACGGCCGAAAACCTGGCGCGATTCGATCAGCGCGTGCGCCGCAGCCGCCTCGGACAACCTGAACCTTGCGTCGATCACCACCTGGAGATCGCCCCCGGCGACATCGTCGATGAGCCGGGCAACGTTCGCGCGTGCCCGCTCGCCGTTCACCATCAGTTCCGCACCCTGGTAGTAGCTCACATAGGTTTTGTTCTGTCCGGACATCACCGAGAAGTCCGGCTTGTAGTTGTCGCGACCCACGCTACCCATAGAAACGATGCGACCACGGTAAGCCGCGCACCGAAGGCTCTTCTCGAGATTGTGTCCGCCAACGGAATCCACGATCAGGTTCGGACCCTGGCCGCCAGTTGCGGCACGCGCGGCCTCCTCGAAGTCGACCTGGGTGTAGTTGATACCTGTATCGAGG